>JABFVM010000005.1 GCA_013362785.1 Streptomyces sp.
CTGTCACCTGTCTCCAGGTCCACCCGCACCGTGAGCAGATTCGTCCCGAGCGCCCTGACCGCGGCGCTGTTGAGGCGGGGCAGGCCGCGCAGCCGGGCCACCGGGTCGTCGTCGGGCAGCAGGTGGGCCGTGCCGGTGTGCCACCGCCCCCTGATCCGTACCCGCACCCGCGGATCGGCCTTGATGTTGCGGACGTACTGCGACTTCTCGCCGAACTCCGAGACCAGCCAGAAGGCGTCCCCGACCCGGCGGCCGCCCACGGGTGTCTGCCGGGGCTTCCCGGAGACGCGGCCCGTGGTCTCCAGGACCGTCTGGAGGGGAAGGCGGCGCAGCACCGGATTGCCGATGCGGCGCTGGAAGCCGGTGGCGGCGCGGAACCTGAGCTCGGCGAGGCGGGACATGTGGGTGGCTCTCCTGTCTCCTGCGGATGGTCGGGCTGCGGGGTGTCGGGCTGGGAGTGTCGGGCTGCGGAGTTACGGCGCGCGGAGTGTCGGGGTGCGGAGTGTCGGGGCGCGGCGGTCGAACTGTTGCTTCAATAGTCCCCCGACGCGGCAGGACGAGAGCGGGTGTCTGCGGATGCGGGTCGTGACCTGGAACCTGTGGTGGCGCTTCGGGCCCTGGGAGGCCCGGCAGAAGGCCATCCTCGCCGAGCTGCGCGACCTGCGCCCCGATGTGGTGGGCCTGCAGGAGGTGTGGGCGGCCGACGGCGAGAACCAGGCCGAGTGGCTGGCCGCCGAGCTGGGCATGCACTGGACCTGGGCCCCTTCACCCGCCCCCGAACGCTGGCGCCGCCGCATCGGCGACTCCACGGCCGACATCGGGAACGCCGTACTGAGCCGCTGGCCGATCGTCGCCCAGCGCACCCTGCGCCTCCCCGCCCCCTCCGACGTGGACGACGGCCGCCTCGCCCTCTTCGCCCGCCTGGCCACCCCCGCCTACGACATCCCGTTCTTCACCACCCACCTCACCTCCGCCCTGCACGCCTCGGCCGTACGCTGCCGCCAGGTCACCGCACTCGCCGAGTTCATCGCCGAGAACCGGGGCGACACCCCCTTCCCGACGGTCGTCACCGGCGACTTCAACGCCTGGCCCGACTCCGACGAGATCCGCCTCTTCGGCGGCTACCGCACCGCCCCGGTCGTGCCCGGCCAGGTCTTCTTCGACGCCTGGCAGTACGCCGACCCGTCCGCCCCCTCGACCACCTGGGACCGCGAGAACCCGTACGTCGCGGCCGGGCTGGAGCCCAGCGTGCGCATCGACTACATCCACGTGGGCCCACCCGGCACGGGAGGCCTGGGCCACGTACGCGCCGTACGGCGCGCGGCCGACGGCCCGGTCGACGGCATCTGGCCGTCGGATCATGCGGCGGTGGTGGCGGAGCTGGGGGATGGGGCGGTGCGGTGACGGGCGGGCCGTGCGGGAGTGCGCCCGGGAGGTAGAGCCGGGCGGGCCGGGCTCACAAGAACTGCGCGTACTCGTCCAACGCCCCCAGAACCTCCGCCTCTCCCGCCGGAGGCAACTGCACCACGACCTCCTCGATCCCCAACTCCGCGTAGTGCGCGAGCTTGCCGGGGTTGGGATACACGGCGTACGGCACGACCTGGAGGGACTCCGGGTCGCGCCCTGCGTCGGTCCAGACGGCCCGTAGCCGGGGAAGAGTTTCGGACAGTCCGCGGCCACCGATCGGCAGCCACCCGTCGGCGTACTCACTGATGTGCGCGAACAGCTTCGGCCCGGCGGCGCCGCCGATGAGCGTACGGGGGCCGTTGACCCTCGGCCCGCGCGGCTTCTGTACGGGCTTGGGGTACGCGAAACTGGGCCGGACCGCCCCGAACTCCCCCTCGTACGCGGTCGGTTCCTCCGCCCACAGCGCCCGCATCAGGGCCATCCGGTCCCGGACGAGCTCGCGCCGGGTGCGCCAGTCGACGCCGTGGTCGGCGGCCTCCTCCACGTTCCAGCCGAAGCCGAGGCCGAGCGTGAAGCGTCCGCCGGACAGGTGGTCCAGGGTCGCGATCTGCTTGGCCAGGTCGATCGGGTCGTGCTGGGCGACCAGCGTGATGCCGGTGCCGAGCCCCAGCCGTTCGGTGACGGCGGCCGCCTGGCCGAGGGCGACGAAGGGATCGAGGGTACGGCCGTACTCGGGCGGCAGCTCGCCGCCGGCCGGGTACGGCGTCGTCCGCTCGACGGGGATGTGGGTGTGCTCGGGCAGATACAGCCCGGCGAATCCGCGCTGCTCCAGCTCACGGGCGAGCCGGATCGGGGTGATGGTCTCGTCGGTGAGGAAGATCGTGACGGAGATGCGCATGCCTGCATCTGTACCGCCTGGACGTCACGATGTCGATACCGACCGGTCGGCACAGATTGCTCGCGGAGCACCGCTGGTCGCTCACCGGAGGACCGCCGGGCGTACGACAGCTGCCGATTGGCTGCCGATTCCCTTCCCTTGCCCGGAAGTTCACGGCTCAATACCAGAGTTGCACGCACCACCACTGCACCACCCACGCCATGTCACTCACGACACCCTGGGGAGCAGCAGCATGTGCGAGGACAACCACGCGAGCCACGCGGACGACGTCGGACACGCGGACGATGCCGGTCACGCAGGCCACGCGGGCCTGGGCAGACGCGCACTGTTCGTGACGGGAGCCGCCGCCGCGCTTACGTTGGGAAGCGTGACCTTCGCTCAAGGCGCCGACGACACCCAGGACGCGGAGACCCGCACGGTGCGGGGCACGCTGCCGCCCGGGTCCCCCGACTTCGTGTATCTGCCGGTCGAAGTACCGTCCGGCGTACGGGAGATCAAGGTCTCCTACACCTACGAGAAGCCGTCCGTCCCGGCCGGCACCCCGGGCAACGCCCTCGACATCGGCATCTTCGACCAGCACGGCACCGAGCTCGGCGGCCGTGGC
>JABFVM010000127.1 GCA_013362785.1 Streptomyces sp.
CATGACCGAAGCCGACTTTCTCGCCACCACTCGCACCTTCTACGACGCCATCGCCGAGGACTACGCCGAGCTCTTCCGGGAGGAGCTGGTGGGAAGGCCTGTGGAGCGGGCGGTGCTGGGGGTGTTCGCCGAGTTGGTGGAGGGGGACGGGCCGGTGGCCGATCTGGGCTGTGGGCCCGGTCGGACGACGGCGCGGCTCGCCTCGCTGGGGCTGCCCGTGTTCGGGGTCGATCTGTCGGAGTCGATGCTCGCGATCGCCCGCCGCGAGAACCCGGGGCTGCGTTTCGAGCAGGGCTCGATGCTGGAGCTGGACCTTCCGGACGGTGCACTGGCGGGCGCCCTGTCCTTCTACTCCTCCATCCACACCCCCGTGGATCAACTCCCCTCCCTCTTCGCCGAGTTCCACCGTGTACTGACCCCCGGCGCACCCCTGCTGGTGGCCTTCCAGGCCGGCGACGAACACCGGCACCACGACCGCCCCTTCGGCCACCCCGTCTCGCTCACCTTCCAGCGCCGCCACCCGGACGACATCGCCGACCTGCTGACGGCGGCCGGCTTCGCCATGCTCTCCCGGACGGTCCGCGAACCGGACCCGACGCTGGACGAGACGTGCCAGCAGGCGTTCCTGATCGCCAGGAAGCCGGCGTGACCCTGGCCTACGGGTTCCCGATCACCCCCGCCCACAGGCTCCCGATGCCCCCCGCCCACAGGTTCCCGATGCCCCTCGCCCACAGGTCCTCGATGACTTCCGCCTACAGATTCCCGGCGATGTCCCGCGCCGCGATGTAGCCGAACGTCATCGCCGGACCGATCGTCGAGCCCGCCCCCGCGTAGCTGTGCCCCATCACGGCCGCGCTCGCGTTCCCGGCGGCGTACAGACCCGGTATCACCGAGCCGTCCTCGCGCAGCACCCGCGCTCGCGCGTCCGTGAGCAGGCCGCCCTTGGTGCCGAGGTCGCCCGGGACGATCCGGAAGGCGTGGTACGGGGGCAGCCAGAGCGGGGCCAGGCAGGAGTCGGGCAGGACGGACGGGTCCGTGTAGTAGTGGTCGTAGGCGCTGTCACCCCGGTGGAAGTCGGGGTCGTCCCCCTTCAGGGCCTGGGAGTTGAAGCGGTCCACGGTCGTGCGCAGGGCCGTCGCCGGGACGCCGATCGAGGTGGCGAGGGCGTCCAGGGTCCAGGCCTTGTGCGCGGCACCGGAGTCGTACCAGGCGGCGGGGAACGGCAGGGTCGGCAGGACGTCCTTGAAGAGGTAGCGGTTGCGGTAGTGCTGGTCGACGATCAGCCAGGCCGGGATGGCCGGGGCGGTGTCGTTCACTTCGTACATGGTGTGGACGACGTCGCTGTAGGGGGCGGCCTCGTTGACGAAGCGGGCGCCGGCGCCGTTGATCAGCAGACCGCCGGGGAGGGTGCGTTCGGCGAGACAGAAGTACGGCTGGCCGGGGAGCGGGATCGCCGGGCCCCACCAGGCGTCGTCCATGAGGCCGAGGGCGGCGCCGATCCGGTGCCCGGCCCGGATGCCGTCGCCGGTGTTCTCCTTCGCGCCGACCGTCCAGTCCGTGCCGATCGGCTGGCGCTGGTAGCGCTCGCGCATCGCCGCGTTGTGCTCGAAGCCACCGGAGCCGACGATCACGCCCCGGCGGGCGCGGACCAGGCCGGGGCCGCCGTCCCGGGTGACGACCGCTCCGGTGACGGCGCCCCCCTCGACGTACAGGTCGGTGAGCGGTGTACCGAGCCACACGGGAACCCCGGCGGACCCCAGCCCCGCCCGCAGGCCGGCCGCCAGCGACTGCCCCATGGTCAGCGGCTTCTCGCCCCGCAGGGCAGCCGCCGTACCCCGCGCCAGACACTCCGCGGCGACCGCGGCCCCCCTGGCGTTCACCGCGGCCAGGGCCAGCCACTTGTAGTCGGCGCTGAAGACGACCATGCCGGCGGGCACGTCCATGTACGGCGGGTTCAGCCGGGCCAGTTCGGGGCCCAGGAGGTTGCCGTCGAGCTGGTCCGGCTCGACGGAGCGGCCGTTCGGGAGACCGCCGGGCAGCTCGGGGTAGTAGTCGCTGTAGCCCTCCATCCAGCGGAACCGGAGCGGGCTGTTGGCCATGACGAAGGAGAGCATCGCCGGGCCGTGGGCGAGGAAGGCTCGCCGGCGGTCGGCGGGTACGTCCGGTCCGACGACGGCGGCGAGGTAGGCGGCGGCCTTCGCGGGGGTGTCCGGTACGCCGGCCGCGAGGATCACCGAGTTGTTCGGGATCCAGATCCCGGCACCGGACCGGGCGGCGGATCCGCCGAAGGTGGCCGCCTTCTCCAGCACGACACAGCTCAGGCCCTGCTTGGCCGCGGTCAGGGCGGCGGTCATACCGGCGGCTCCGGAGCCGATGACGACGACGTCGTAGGTGCCGAGGAGGGGCAGGTCGGCGGCCAGGGCGGTCTGCTGGGCCGTCCCCACGAGTCCGAGCGCGGCGGTGGCCGAGCCCGCGGCACCGGCGGCGAGGACGTGTCTTCGGGACGGGTTCGCGCTGGTGGAGACGGAGTTGGTGGACATGGAGGCCACTCCCCTACGGACGACGACGCACCGCGCTTCTGAGGGTGTGTCAGAAACGTGAATGTGACGCGGCCACCTCGTGAAGTCAAGGCCTGCGCAGGGGCGTTGGAGTCGGGATCACGTTGGCGGGCGCGCCCGCGCCATCACGTCAGTGATCCCTGTTCACCGGCCCGCACCGTCAAGAGCCAGACAGTCCGTCCAGGCCGCCCGGCTCAGCAGCGGCCGGAAGCGGGTGAAGAGGGCGAGCAGGTCGGGGCCGTACCGTTCGCGGAACGCGGGATCGTGGTCGGCGAGATCGAGTTCGTTGGCGGCGGTCAGCTCGGCGAAGTCGCGGCGCAGGGGCGTGTCCGGGGTGTGCGACCGGCCGGTGAAGCGGTCGCGGAAGGGCGTGTCCGGGTCCGCGAGGGTCGGATACACGGCCTCGCGGTCGCAGGAGCCGTAGAAGTACACGATCGCCTCCGCCTCCGCGCCGATCACCTCCGCCAGTTCGCCACGGCGGTCGAGGGGCAGCAGAGCCGTCGGGAAGCCGTCGGTGCCGTAGAACGCGTGGCAGAGACCGGCGAGTTGGAGGGCGGGCCGGGCGTTCCAGTCGGCGAGCCGGGTGTGTACCCGGCGCAGATGGACGAGGAGGGTGCCGCCGGGGTGCGGGACGGACTCGGCGCCGAGGTCCTTGAGCAGGGTCTCTGCCAGCAGGGTCTGTGCCAGCAGGGCCTGTGCCAGCAGGGCCTGTGCCCGATCGGAGGGGGTCGGCATGCGCCTTCCTTCCTGTCGCTCGCTCATCCGCTGTTTGGGTCGGCACCCGCTCCCTCCCCCGCACTGTCCGGACTCGTCGGGGGGTGGGGAGCGGGTTGCCGCCCGGGCCCGTTCAGGATCGTCGTACAGCGGCCAAGGCCCAGTCAATCCTTGGGATTTATGACTACCCCCAAGGTTTGACTTGGGGCTTAACTTGAAGCTCATGACCCTTGATGATCTACGTGTGTTCGTGGCCGTGTGCCGGGCCGGGAGTCTGAGTTCGGTGGCCCGGGAGCTGGGGTGCACGCAGTCGGCGGTGAGTCAGCATGTGAAGCGGCTGGAGCGCGAGACCGGGGTCGCGTTGGTGGAACGGCAGCCGAGGGGGGTCGTACCGACCCAGGCCGGACGGGTGCTGGAGGCGGCCGCCGCCGAGGGGATCTCCGGGCTGGATCTGGCGATACGGCAGCTGCGGGATCTGGTCGACGGCGAGAGCGGGTACGTCCGAGTGGCCACGGGCGCGACGACCGTACGGCACTTCATGTCGGAGGCCGTCGTCGCGTACCGGCGCCGACATCCCCGGGTCAACCTGGAGTTCCGCACGGTGAGTTCGGGCCGGGGCAGCTTCGACGCGCTGGCCGACGGCACCCTCGACCTGGCCTGGATCACCCTCGGCCCACCGGTACGCGGCATCGAACAGCGCCCGGTCGTGGAGCTGCCCTGGGTGCTGGCGGTACGGTCCGACGATCCGCTCGCCGAGCGGCCGTACGTCGATGCCGACGCCGATCTGCGTGACGTACGGCTGACCCGGTTGCCGCCGAACTCCGCCTCGGCCGCGCATCTGGACGCCGCCTGCGCCGAGTCGGGCGTCCGGTTCGCGTACGACACGAGCGTGGCCGACTGGGACACGGCACTGCTGCTGGCCGAGCTGGGGGTGGGGCGGGCGGTGGTGCCCGCGCTTCCGGGACTGCGGGTCCCCGGCGACGGCACCCTGCGCCTGATCCCCGTCCCCGCCCTGCGGCCCCTCCCGGTGGGCTGGGCGGTCCGCCGCTGGGACGCGCTCAGCCCACCGGCCAGGGCGTTCGCGGACCTGGTGGAGGGGTATCGCCGACGGGGACGGAGCTGACGTCGGGCCTGGCGGGGCCGATGTCGGTCGAACCGGCGGGTCAGGCCTGCTTGAGGCCGATCGCCGCGCAGGCGGCCGCGTACTCGGCGGTGCAGATCTCCTTGACGGTGTAGACGCCGTCCCGGACCACGGTGCTCTTGATGTTCTCCTTGGTGACGGGCACCACCGACACCAGCTGCGCCGGAATGCCCTCCTGCGACCCGCTGTCGACCGAGTCCTGGGTCAGCGCGTCGAACTCGATGTCCCGCCCCTGGACCTTGTACACGGCCATCTTCGCGGCGTCGGTCGCCTCCAGCGCGAACGGCTTGTACACCGTCATGAACTGCTCGCCCGCGACGATCCGCTGCACCGCGTCCAGGTTGGCGTCCTGCCCGGTCACCGGCGGCATCTTGCTGACACCGGCGTCCTTGAGCGCCTCGATGACGGCGCCCGCCATGCCGTCGTTGGCCGAGTAGACGGCGGCGATGTTGTTCACGCCGATGGAGGCGATCGCGGTCTGCATGTTCTTCTTGGCGACCTCGGGCGACCATTTGTCGGTGTCGTACCGCTTGACGATGTCGACGGCGCCCTCCAGCTCGCCGATCGCGCCCTTCTTGAACAGGCCCGTGTTCGGGTCGGCGGGGTCGCCGTTCATCATGACGACCTTGCTGGACGCCGCCTTCGAGCCGAGTTCCTCGACAATGGAGCGGGCCTGGACCTCGCCGACGAGCTCGTTGTCATGGGAGACGTACGCCGTGACCGGCCCCTCCGCGAGCCGGTCGTAGGCGATGACCGGAATGCCGGCGTCCTTGGCCTTCTGCACGTCCGGGGCGATGGCCTTGGCGTCCAGCGCGTCGACCAGGATGACGTCCACCTGGTCCTCGATCATCTGCTGGAACTGCCGGCTCTGCTTCTTCGGGCTCGCCTCGGCGTTGGCGTAGACGACCTTGCCCTTGTCCTTGGTGAGGGTGCCGACTTCCTTCTTGATGAGGGGATAGTCGAACTTCTCGAAGCGCGCCGTGTCCTTGTCGGGCAGCAGCAGCCCCACCGTGATGTCGTCACCCTTCTCCGGCGCCTCCGAGCTGTCACCGCCCCCGATACCGTCGACGACCCCGCACGCGGTGAGCGCGAGGGCCGCGGCGGAGGCGGCGAGGGCTATGCCGGTGCGGCGTACGGCGGAGGTGTGGGGGGTACGAGCATTCACGAGTGGTGCCTTCTGAGTGGAGGAGCGGCGTTACGACCCGGGTTGGCGGTAGCCAACGCGCACTGGGCATGTCACGTCAAGGTGTTGTCGTAACGAGAAGGCAACCGTTTACTACTCACGAGTACCGCGAGTGCCACTCTTCGAGGCGGAGTTCCGCCCAGACAGTCTTCCCGACGTCCCGCTCCGAAACACCCCAGGCCAGAGCGAGGAGCTGAACAAGGATCAGCCCGCGCCCACCCTCACCACCCGATTCCGCTTCCGTGACGAACCGCAACTGCCGGTCGCCGCGCGCGTCGCTCACCTCGATCCGCAGGGTCTCCTCGGGGAGGAGGGTGAGCCGCAGTTCGAAGTCGCGCCCGGGAACACGGCCATGGGTGACGGCGTTCGCGGCCAGCTCGGCGACGAGCTGCTGTGCGGTGTGGTTCGCGTCGCTGTCGTACGGGTGCCCCCAGGCGGCGAGTTGATGCGCGGCAAGCCGTCTGGCCAGGCGGGCGCCTCGGGGGGTGGGGCTGAGGCGTTGGGCGAAGGTGGCGGTGGGGGCGGGGGTGCTCGTGGGAGTGGCGATTTCTGCGTTCACGTCACTGAGCGTGGTCGGTTGTATCTAGTCTGACCAGGGGCGATTGCGCGACTCTGGGTAGTTGTACGGCTGCGGGGTGTGCCGGTGTCGGGCGGTCGGCCGTGACCACGACGACGTGAGGGCGGTGACGCACATGACGGATGAGCGGGAGCGGAAGCCGGAGACGCCGGCCGAGGCCGACGGAACCGTCGAACTCTTCAGCACGCTGGGCAAGATGCTGCGGCGATTGCGTGAGCGAACGGGGATGACGCAGAAGGAACTCGGGCTGAAGGTCGGATACGGGCCTGACCAGATCTCCGCGATGGAGCGGGGAGTTCGGGTGCCCCAGCCGGAGTTCCTGGAGAAGGCGGATGAACTCCTCAACGCCGGGGGGTTGTTGACGGACGCGATGGAGGACGTCGAGCGAGCCTTGTCGAAGCGTCGGACGCGGCATCCGGAGTGGTATCGGAATTACGCGGGGCTGGAGGCAGAGGCCGTTGAGCTTCACTTCTACGCCAACCAAGGAGTGCCGGGACTGTTGCAGACCGAGGACTACGCGCAGGCAGTCTTCGCTCAGTGGCGTCCGCTGCTGAGCGCGGAGACCATCGAGAAGCGTGTGGCTGACCGAATGGCCCGCCAGCAGATCTACGAGCGCTGGCCGTCACCGATGTTCAGCTATGTACTCGAAGAGGTTGTGCTGCAACGACCGATTGGCGGACCGGCTGTCCACGAGACGCAGCTGAGGAACCTCCTGCGCATCGGGAGCATGCGGAACGTTGCAATCCAGGTGATGCCGACCACACGCGAGGAACATCCCAACCTGGACAGTGCGTTCAACCTCCTGACGCCGAAGGGGCACGGGCAGGTGGCGTACATGGAGTCGCAGGGCTACCCACGCTTGATCACCGACCCGGAAGACGTACGACAGATCGCAGATCGCTATGGGATCATGCGCGCACTGGCACTCAACCCGATGGAGTCCCGGGCCCTAATCGAGAAGATGTTGGGGGAGCTTTGAACACCGAGCAACTCAACTGGTTCAAGTCGAGCTACAGCAGTGGAGCTGGCGGCGAATGCCTCGAAGTCGCCTACGGCTGGCGCAAGTCGTCGTACAGCAGTGGCGAGGGCGGCGAGTGCGTGGAGGTCGCCACCTGCCCCCACACCATCCACATCCGCGACTCCAAGAACCCCACCGGCCCTCGGCTCACCCTCTTCCCTGCCACCTGGTCGGCGTTCCTGTCAGGGGAGTTGGTCGGCGAGCGGGGCTAGCGCCTCGGCCGCTGCGATCGTGTCGGCGTCGGCGTGCTCGCGCAGGAACGGCAGGGTTGCCGGGTGCGCGGGCCAGCCGTAGGCGAGGGATTGCAGGGCGGCGAGACGGGGATCGGGGTCGGGGTCGGCGACGACCCGGCCCCGTAGGAACTCGGCTGCGCTGTCGTCCGTCACGTGGACGGCGTACCAGCGCAGGGAGTCGGCACGGATCTTGGGTTCGGTGTCGGTTGTGGCCATGTTCCGGATCAGCTCCAGGGTTGCCGCTTGGTCACCTCGGCCCGTGGCCAGCAGTGTGAGCGCCTGAGATCGGACGGGAGTGGAGCTGCCGTCGTACGCACAGGCGCGGATCGCCTCCCATTTGGCCTTCTCGTCCTTCCTGTAGTGCCTCAGGGCTCGCAGCACCTGCGCTCGGAGTTGGGTGCTCGGATCGTTCTTCAACAGGTCGAAGGCCAATTCCCATGTGCCGCCCTCGTCACTTCTGCGCCCGCACAAGTGCTCCACCGCACTCGCGCGCAGGCCATCGTTGGGATCGCCGGTGGCCAGCGCGCGCACCAGTTCCCAGGTGTCAGCCTCGTTCGTCCCGAGCCTTACCAGCCCGGAGAGCGCACCGTTCCGAACACTCAAATGGGGCTCCTCGGCGATGCGGTCACGTAGAAACTGCCAAGTGTCGGCCTTGGATCCCGCCGTCTGCCACAGCACGGAGCATGCAGCGGAGCGAACCTGATCGTTCAGGTCCTCAAGGGCTCGGCGTCGTACCAGTCGCCAGGTGTCGCGGTCGTGACCCCGCAGGTTCAACAAGCTGAACAGGGCTTGCATTCGGACCAACCAGTCATCGTCCTCGACGGCAAGTGTGCGTACCAGCTCCCAGCCGCTCTCATGACTGGCGAGGTACGACTCCGCTGTCAGCCGCACCTGGTAGGACGGGTCCTCAACGGCCCGGCTCCGCATCAGCGCCGCCACCCGCTCGTCGTCAAGTCCGTCATCCAGACCGTTCAGTGCCAGCGCGCGCACGTTTCCCTCGGGATCCTCAACAGCCCGGCGGCACAGCAAGGTCCTGACCTCGGGGTCCCTACTCCGATAGAGAGCCAGCTCGGACAACGCCCGCCCACGGTCGATGTCGTCGCTGTCCAGATCGACGGCAAGGTCTACCAACGTCGCCCACAGGGCATCGGATTCGGCGTCGTCGCGGAGGGACAGCGCGAGGGCGCGGACCCGGAGTGAGGGATCCCGGACGGAACGATCCACGATCAGATCCTTGATGTCGGCTCGATCTGTGCCGAGTTCGGCCAGAACACGCAGAGCCGTACTGCGGACGCCTGCCTCAGGATCCGTGACCGCCTTGACGCGGAGCAGCTCACGGACATCTCGCTCAGTGCTCCAACGCGCCACCAACGCGCCAAGCGACGCCCTCCTGGAGGCTGAACGTTTGGCATGGACGGCCATGACCTTCGGAATCGCCGAGCTTTGGTAAAGCCCGACCGCGCACTGTCCCGAAGCCGACCTGTGCGCAAACTGACCACGCAGGTGGAACCAGCGCAGCAAGCGGGGCCGCCCGCTCCAATGAGGCGGGAACGTCGCCAACGCGAGCGCCATCACCTCATCCTGGACCTGGCCGAAGCCCAAGCGAGTCTGCTCCAGAAAGCCGACGATCTCGTCCACGACCGTCCGGCTCTGCACGGCGAGCGCACCGATTCGGCGCACCTCGGCCAGTGACCGCACAGCCAACACCAGCAGAGGTGCCTCCCAGGTCATGTCGAGTCGCCGCCGATGCATCCCCAAGAGCCGGTCGATCGCCGCCCCCGCCTCCCGCTCCCCGATCTGCCCAACCAGCAGCAGCAACACCTCATGCCACGCTGGATCCTCTGCCCGCCGAGCGAAGACCTCCTCGATGAACTCCTCCGGCGTCCACTCCCGCTCCCGCGTGTACCGACGGTCGATGTCCACGGCCGCCAGATACTCCAGAAAGGCCCGGTGCACGAAGCCGTACACCCCACCCCCGTAATGACTGAGGATGAAGTTCCGCTCCCGGAACTGCCGCACCATCGTCCGGGCCGCCGACACTGCCTGCGCGACCGGCAGTTCGTACTGTTCCCTCAGATACTCCTTGAACGTGCCCAGCAGTTCGTCCTGGTGGATGTGGTTCCCGGCGATCCCCCCGTCCCCGTCCTGCATCCGCCGAGCGACCAGGCGCAGCAGCTCGTGCCGGTCCTCGTCGCCCAGGTACGACAGGGCTTCGACGTCGGTGGGAGCGCGCAGGTTCTTGGCGTGCTCGTCCCAGTGGGCGACCAGGACCGCGACCGCGTGGCGGTACACGCCCTGCCGGTCCCTAGGCAGTTCCCGGCGTCGGCCGATGATGGCGAGGATCGTCAACAGCAATGGATTCCCTGCGAGTTCACCCACCGGCCGCGAATTCCCCACCGCCTCCGTAAGCCGTCGGCACAGCTGCGCCGCCCGCTCCTCGTCACGCGGATACGCGGTCGCGTACCACTGCCCGGCGAACCGCGCGATCTGCTCCTTGCTCAGGTCCTGGATCATGTGGTGCGCGAACCCGGCGCTGTCCAGCACCCCCCGCCGGTACCCGATGACCCGCGACGTCACCACGACACGCACCCCGGCCTCCCCGTACCGCCCGGCGAAGTCCGCGATCCGATGGCCGACCTGTTCCCGCGCGGCAGGGTCGAAGAGTTCGTCCAGCCCGTCGAAGACGACGACCGCACGCCCCTCGGCCAGCAGCCGCTCCACGACCGCGACCGGTGGCGCCATCCCCTTCGTGCCGTGCAGATGCTTGAGGAAGTCCTCGAAGGTCCGCTCCCGCCACTCCCCCGCCGCGTACTCCCGCAGCTCCACGACGAGCGGCACCCGGCCTGCCAACGGCTCCAGCGGATCGCCCGCCGGCATCTCCTGCGTCAGCGTGAGCGCCAGATGCCGGGCCAGCGTCGACTTTCCTGCCCCCGGGTCGCCGAGCAGCACGATGCGGTGTTCGCCCGGATCGGCCAGCAGCTCAAGAACGTCCCGCGCAGGGCGGTCCGTGTACGCCCGCCGAGCCCGCTCCAGCGCCTCCCGCTCCAGCCCCGGCGGCAGACTCGACGGCCACTCCCCGGCGTCGACCAACCGCTGCCGGATGTCGCGCGGCAACTCCACCGGCGGCGGATCCGCCCGCACCGTCGGCGCCACGAACACCTCGGCCAGGCCGACGGGTGGGTGCTCGCCCTCCTCGGTGGGGATGAGGACGTCCAGGTCCAGGCGGCCGTAGGTCTCGCGGATGCGGGTGGAGTAGCGACGTAGCGCGTCGTCCGTCTCCTCCGGCGACAGCTCGGCCGTTTCCCGGACCGGCGGCTGTAGGTACTGGTTCTCGATGTGCGTGTACGTCGCGCTGCTGTTGTCACCGGTCGCCGCGGCCTTGACGTCACCGGCCGCCCCGACCGACCGCTCCCCGGCCGCTGTCTCGACCCGCTTCGACTTCCACCCCATGACAGGACGGTAGCCACCAACCCCCCGCTCCTGCACCAATCCCCGTTATTCCAGCAGCCGTTGCCTGATCAGCTCCATCACTTCCGCGCGGCTGCGTTTGCCGTTGTCCGCGGCGTTGAGGTGGTTGCCGATGCGCACGGAGACGGCGAGCAGGCAGCGGACCTCGACCTCGTCCTCGTCGGGGCAGAAGGAGGAGAACAGGGAACGCAGGTAGTCCATACGGCGGTTGTCGACGCGGCGCAGGCGTTCGGCGACGGCCGGGTCGCGGCGGGCCCAGTCGCGGATCGCCATGTCGGCGGTGACGCCGCGCACCGGGCCGTCGGTGGCGGCGGCGACCAGGGTGAACAGCCGCTCCAGTCTGGCCCGGGCGTCTCCGCCGCCGCTCTCGACCTGTTCGATCACGCTCTCGGCGACCTCGTGCTCCCAGGTGTCGAGCATCTCGGTGAGCAGCGCGCCCCGGTTGCGGAAGTACCCGTAGAAGCCGCCCTTGCTGACACCCAGGGACTGCGCCAGCGCCTCGATCCGGACGGCCTCGGGGCCGCCCGCGACGAGTGCCCGCAGGCCTTCCTCGATCCACTTGCCCCGTGGCGTGCGGGTCGTGCCCATGGTGTGCGCCTCCTCACGTTCGCGCCGGCCGAGTATACGGTGGCGTATAGATGGCTCTACGCTCGTTCTATACGCCACCGTATAGAGCGCCGTGGCGATATAGGGATAGGGGCTTCTCATGCGACTTCCCCGTACCGCGCACACCGACCGCCCCTGGCGGATCCATGAGATCGCCGGCGACTTCACGGTCGAGGACGTGTGGGCGCTGCCCACCCCCGGCGGGCCCGACGATCTGGTGTGGCTGGTGCGCCAGTTCGCCGACGGAATGGGCGGCGGGGTGAAGGGGGACGGCCTCGTCTCCCGGGCGCTCTTCACGGTCCGCTGGAAGCTCGGCGTACTGCTCGGCTGGGACAAGCCCGGCAGCGGTGTCGGCGGCCGGCTGCCCTCCCTGCGCGACCGGTTGCCCGCGGACCTCCGCGAGGGGCCCCGCGGTCCCGACCTCGGCTCGTCCCCGTTCACTTCCCTCTATCAGCGGGACGACGAATGGGCCGCCGAGATGGGCAACAAGACCGTGCACGCGGTGATGCACATCGGTTGGGTCCCGGACGCGTCCGGCGGCTACCGAGGCCAGATGGCCGTCCTGGTGAAGCCGAACGGCCTGTTCGGGGCGCTCTACATGGCCGCCATCAAGCCCTTCCGGTACATCGGCGTCTACCCGGCCCTCATGCGCTCCATCGGCCGCGAATGGGAGGCGAACGCCGCCGGCCGAAACGCCCCGAAGCAGCACCCCTCGTAGCGCACTTTGTAGCGCCCCTTGGCGCCCAGCTCTACGAGCCGCTCGGCTGTTGTCCGCCGCGTTCGTGGTCGGCAGTACTTGGGCGGGCGGTGCTGGGAGGGTTCGCTGCAGGGGAATTCCCGCTTCGATCGCCGCGGGGTACGGAGGGCCGGTACGCCGGCCGCACTCGCGGCCGCCGACGGGGGGCGCGTACGGGGCCATGTACGGG
>JABFVM010000527.1 GCA_013362785.1 Streptomyces sp.
TCACCTCAGTCCCTCACCTCAGTCCCCGTCCCAGCTCCGGCCTCTGTCCCCGCACCGTCCCTCCTCCGCACCGCGAACACCGTCGTGTCATCGGCAAGACGCCCCCCGCAGTGCAGCAGCGTCCGCTCCCGGACGAAGGCGACCAGGCGGGCCGGGCGGGCGAGGGTCGGGTCGGCGGTGACGGCCTCGGTGACGTCGGTGATGAGGGGGTAGAAGGTGCCGTCGTCGTCCCGGGCCTCGGTCACGCCGTCCGTGGTCAGGAGCAGCGTCTCGCCGGGGGCGAGGGGTACGCGGAGGACCGGTGGGGGACCGTCGGCGGGGACGAGTTCGCCGTAGCCGAGGGGCAGGCCGTGGTCGGGCGGCAGGGGCCGTACGCCGTCGGGGCCGACGACCAGCGGGGCGTCGTGGCCGAGGACGACGGCGTCCATCGTGCCCGGCCGTTCCTCGGGGAATCCGAGCAGTACGGCGGTGGCGAACCGGTCGCCGTCCTCCCGGCCCAGCGCCGTCCGCATCCGGATGTGCCGCTGCATCCGCACCTCGAGCCGCAGCGCGACCGCCGTCAGGTCCGCCTCGTGATACGCGGCCTCCCGGAACGTGCCGAGCAGCGCGGCCGCCGCCTCCACCGCGCCGAGCCCCTTGCCCTGGACGTCGCCGAGGATGACGCGGGTGCCGTGCAGGCCGGTCTGGATGTCGTAGAAGTCGCCGCCGACCCTGGCCTCGCTGTCGGCGGAGAGATACACCGCCGCGTGGTCCAGGCCGCCCCAGCCCGGCGGCAGCGGGCGCAGCACGGTGCGCCGGATCGTCTCGGCGACGTCCTGCATGTGCAGCATGCGCTGCTCGCCGCGCACCCGGACCACACAGGCCAGCGTGGCGAGGACACCGCCGATGCCGGCGAGGACGAGGTCGGGCAGGCCGGCCTGGTACTCGTGCGGCAGGACGGCGTCCGCGGCGACGTAGGTGGCGGGGGCGAGCACCGCGTACACGGCCGTCCCCCACACCCCGCAGATCGCGGCGGCGATACCGGGTACCAGCACGATCCAGGACAGGATCCGGAAGTCGCTGCTGGTCCGGAAGTCGACCAGCACGATGCCGACGAGCAGCAGCAGCGGCGGCAGCCAGGCGACACTGCGGCCGCGCACGCGCAGCAGCTGCGGCGGGCGCGCGCCGCCCACCGGGCTGGCCCCACCGTCGCTGACGGCCCTCATGCGCCTCAGACAAGCACGACGTTCAGTGCGCCGCATCCGGGTACCCGTGACCGCCGACTTGCCAGGCAGCCCCCTCAGGTGTGCCCTTGTTGGCGGGGGCGAGGAGAGAGAGGAGTGCTCTCATGGCTCATGCGGCACCCGCGTCGGGCCCCCTGCCCGATGTGTTCAGTGAGCGGACGCACCGCATCGCGAGCGTCGCCGTACCGGTCGTCCTCGGTCTGATCTACGGCTACTGGGCCGCGGCGAACCGGCGCTCCGGCGGCGAGATCACCGGCTGGAACCTGCTCTTCGGCTTCGTCACCGCGATCGCGTTCATGGTGCTCTACGTCGCCGTACGCGAGATCGCCGCGCGCTCCATCCGCGAGGTGCACGCGATCCTGTGGGCCTCCTTCGTGGGCGGCGGATTCGGGTTCCTGTACAGCCAGAGCGGCAACACGGTCCTGAAGTCCGCGGCGATGGGGGTGGCGGTCGGCGCGGTCTCCTTCCTCGTGCTGTTCTACCGCTACTACACGCACGAGGACGCCGAGGGCCACCGCACCGGCTGACGGACGCACACAACGAGCTCACAGATCGGCCCCGGCCACCTCGGCGCCGGGGCCGACCCGTTCCCCTTCATCCACCCACGGGGTCGTGCACCGCAGGGGCTCTGGCTCCCCTGATCCATGAGACACCCGTTCGGGTGAACGCTCCACCGGAGAGCGGAACCGTGCGGCCGTATGCAGGCACAGCGCTGGCGCTCCCGGCCCCGTGACCCTTGCCTGGGAGGGTGTCCACCCGTCTGCGGAACGCCCTGTCGGCAGCGCTGATCGCGCTGTCGTGCCTGCTGGTGCCGTTCGGCGCGCTGGCGGCCTGGGTGACGTACGGGCTCGCGGACACCGGCCGCTATGTGACCGCGATGGCACCGCTCGCCGCGGATCCGGCGGTGCAGGGCGCGGTGGCGGACACCGTCGGGGCCGGGATCGTGCACGAGGTGGCGCCCCGGCTCGACCACGAACTCGGCGCCCGTGACGAGCGGGGCGCGGTGCGGCCCTTCGTCTACGACGCGGTGCGCTCGTTCACCCGGACCGAGGCCTTCCACACGGCGTGGGAGGCCGGCAACCGTGCGGTCCACGACGCCGTACTGAGGGCCCTTCAGGACGGCCGCGACCGTACGGTCACCGTCGACCTCGCCCCGGTCACCGCCCAGGTCAAGCGCCAACTCGCCGACGACAACATCCCGTTGGCGCAACGTATCCCGGTCGAGCACACCGCGGTCCCGGTGCTCCCGGCGCACGAGCTGGACCGGCTCAGGAAGGGGTACCACGTGCTCGAAGTCGCCGGTTTCTGGCTGCCGGTGTCCGCCGCCGTCCTCGCCGCGACCGGCATCGCCGTCGCCGCCTGCCGCCGCCGCGCGGTCACGGCGACCGCGCTGGGCACGGCGCTCGGCGGGGCGTTCCTGCTGCTCGCCGTGGCGATCGGCCGCCGGCTCACCCTGGCCGACCTGCCCGAGGCGGCCCACCGCCCGGCCGGGGGCGCGGTCTACGACGCCCTGACGCACACCCTGCGCTCGGTGTCCTGGCTGCTGGTCGCCCTGGGGCTGGCCGTGGCCCTGGCCTGCCGTTTCACGGAGTTCCTCGCGCGACGCCGGCGAGCGTCCGCAGCGCCCGCCGCAGATCCGGCTCCGGGGCCGACGCGAGCCCGAGTCTGACGGCGTCCGGGGT
>JABFVM010000442.1 GCA_013362785.1 Streptomyces sp.
CCCGCAAACGCCGAAGGGCCCCTCGCTCCCACGAGAGGCCCTTCACCGGTGCGCCGCCAGGGACTCGAACCCCGGACCCGCTGATTAAGAGTCAGCTGCTCTAACCAACTGAGCTAGCGGCGCATGACTCGCGCCGACCGCGTTCAGTGTGCTCTCGCGGCTGGCGACGAAGAAAATAGTACCTGCTCCGCAGGGGTGCTTCCGACCACCCCGGACCGGGCCCGGAAGCCTAGATCGCGAGCGACAGCAGTACCGGGGCCGCGTTTCGGTTCAGGGCGTCCGCCGCCTGCTTCAGGCGGTGGGCGTGTTCGACCGGGAGTGACAGGGCCAGGCAGCCCACCGAGGATCCGGCCGTGATCGGGACCGCCGCGCAGACCGTGCCCACCGCGTACTCCTGGAGATCGAGGTGGGGGACGGTCGGCGGCTGGGCCTCCAGGCGGGAGAGGAGGACCTTGTCGCTGGTGATCGTGCGGGACGTGAGACGGGCCATCCGGTGGCGGGAGAGGTGGTCGCGTCGGCCGTTGTGGTCGAGCTGGCCGAGCAGGCTCTTGCCGATCGCGGTGGCGTGGGCGGAGTAGCGGAAGTCGACCCACTCGTTGACCACGGGGGTGGCCGGGCCGGCGGCGTACTGGTCGATCTTGATCTCGCCGTCGACGTACCGGCTGATGTAGACCGCGGCGCCGACGGAGTCGCGCAGCCGGTCCAGGGTGCGCTGGAGGTTCTCGCGCAGGGCCTGCTCGCGGCCCTGCGCGGAACCCAGACGGGTCAGTGCGTCGCCCGTGACGTACGCGCCGTCGGCGACCTGCTCGACGTAGCCCTCGCGGCGCAGCATCAGCAGGAGGCCGGTCAGGCGCTCCGGGCCGATGCCGGTGTGCCGGGCGAGCTCGGCGTCGGTGATTCCGGTGTTGTGCCGGGCCACCGTCTCCAGGACGCGCAGGGCGTCCTGGGCCGAGTGGTACGGCGTCGTCGGCTCGTGCTGCAGCGCCACGGTTCCCCCTGCGGTCGCACGTCGCTTCTCATGCCCTCATCGACTGGGCCGGGTTTCGAGTCAGCCAATCTCCTTCACGATAACGGGCGAGAGGCTTGTAGTGAGCGGTTGTTGACGAGATTGCGATGCCCTCAACTGCGGGGGTAGCACTCCGGCATATGCCGGAGTCATCGTCGATGTCCGAGCCCCGGGGAACGGCGAGTTCAGTTCCCGTGGTCACGGGCCGGGCATATCAGGTCGTGATGCAGGTTGGCGACGACGGCCGCCTCAAGCCGGGTGCGGAGCCCGAGCTTCTTGATGATGTGCGCGACATGGGCTTTGACGGTTCGTTCCGCGATGCCCAGTTGCCGGGCCAGGAGGCGGTTCGGCAGTCCGCTCCCCAGGAGGGCCAGTACCTGCCGCTCGCGATCGGTCAGCTCGCTCACCGCCGGTTCGTTCTCCATCGGTTGGTAAGCGAGCCGACACCGGCAGGGCGAATCCCCGGGTTCGTGCGACGTGCTGTGGCAATGGTGTTGCAGCGCATCCTGGATCGGCACGTGATGGCCACCTTCCCCGTTTTGCTTCAGGTTGCAATAACACTGTAGGGGACCGGTGTTCGCGTTCGCGATGCCTGGGTGCAGCGAGATTTCTTTTGGTTTGCGGCCAGGGTTATTGACCGGTTGATGGGTAAAGAGGGGCGAGGATTTGAGGCGATTTCGGGAATTCGCTCAGGCCTTGAAGCAGGTCCTCGCCTCGCTGCGCCGCGGGTTGGTCTCGTCGAGGGGGGAGTTGACGTAGCCCCAGCCGCAGATGGTCTGCTTGCCCCTGGGGTTGTTCACCTTCACGACGTCGGTGTACACCTTCTTCCCGGTGCCGCGGGCGGTGATGTACTTGACCCGGCCGTTGATCGTGATGCCGGCCACGACGGTCTGGGACATCCTGAACTTGCAGGTGCCGGAGGCCGTGGCGTTGACGGTCCGGCCGGCGCTGACCGCGACATAGACGCGGCAGTCGACCAAGGCCGGACCCGTCTTGGTCCACTTGCCGTACTTGTCCTTCCCGACCACCGCCTTGGGTGCGGCCGGTGCGGCGGTGGCGGGGGCGGCCGTACCCAGCAGGCCGAGGGACGCGAAGGCGGCCAGGCCCGCGACCGCGACGCGGCCTGCCCGGGGGCGGCGAGTGAGGGTCGATGCCATGGGGGGATACCTCCAGTAGCCGGAACGGTGTCTTCGTTGAAATTCTTCAACGGTCCCGTTTCCTGCGGCTATTGGGACTTGGGGAGGTGTCCACAAGGGCAATGCCCTTTCGGGCATTGCCCCCGCTCGTTCACAGCACGGCGCTGAGGAACTGCCGGGTGCGCTCGTTGTCGGGTTCGGAGAAGATCTTCTCCGGTGAACCGGATTCGATCACTCGGCCCGCGTCGAACATGAGGACATCGTCGGAGATGTCCCGGGCGAAGTTCATCTCGTGGGTGACGCAGAGCATCGTGATGTCCGTGGTGTGCGCGATGTCGCGCAGGACGTCCAGTACGCCGGCCACCAGCTCGGGGTCGAGCGCGGAGGTGACCTCGTCGAGCAGCAGCACCTGCGGGCGCATGGCGAGCGCGCGGGCGATCGCGACGCGCTGCTGCTGGCCGCCGGACAGCTGGGTCGGGTACTTGTCCACGTGCTCGGTCAGACCGACCAGTTCGAGCAGTCCCCGCGCCCGTTCCTCGGCCTCGTCCTTGGACAGGCCGAGCACATGCACCGGGGCCTCGGTGATGTTCCGCATCACCTTCATGTTGGGAAAGAGGTTGAATTGCTGGAACACCATTCCGATGTTCTTGCGGACCTCCCGGACATGCTTTTCACCGGCCGGCACGAGCTTGCCGTTCTTCTCCTCGTGGTTGAGGTAGTCGCCGGCGACCTTGATGGTGCCCTCGTCCGGATTCGTGAGGGTCATCAGAAGTCTGAGGATCGTGGTCTTGCCCGATCCGGACGGACCGATCAGCGTGACGTGCTTGCCGGACGACACGGTGAAGTCCAGGGAATCCAGGACGGTATTGGTGCCGAATCGCTTCGTCACCTTGTCGAAGCGGATCAGCTCGCTGCCGTCCACCGCGGGATTGACGGTTTCTTTCGAGACGCTGCTGTCAGCGGACAAGACGACGCTCCAGGACTCGCAGGAGGACAGAGGTGGGATACGAGATCACGATGAAGAGAATGCCGACGACAGTGATCGGCTCCATGTAGTCGAATGTGGTCGCACCGATGCTGTTCGCTTCGAAAAGCATGTCGCCCACCGTGATGGCGGAAAGCATCGGAGTGTCCTTGAACATCGCGATCACGTAGTTGCCGAGGGCCGGAACCACACGGCGGAAGGCCTGCGGCAGGATCACCGCGACCCAGGTGCGCCCGCGCGGCAGACTCAGCGCGGTGGCCGCCTCCCACTGGCCCTTCGGCACCGCGTCGATACCGGCGCGGTAGACCTCGGCCGTGTACGTCGAGTAGTGCAGCCCGAGACCGATGACACCGGTCGTCAGCGCCCCGAAGCTCAGCCCCCAGCTCGGCAGGACGAAGAACAGGAAGAACAGCTGCACCAGCAGCGGTGTGTTGCGGACGAACTCGACGACGGCACTGACCGGCCAGGTCACCCAGCGGCTCGGTGAACGCAGCGCGATCGCCCAGACCAGACCGAGGGCGAAGGCCACCAGGGAGCCGAGCAGGGTCGCCTGCACGGTGATCCACAGCCCGTCGAGGAGCTGCGGCATGATCTCGCGGACGTAGTCCCAGGACCAGTCGTTCATCAGGCACCACCTCCGGTGGCGGAGGGCTGGGGCACGCCCGGCGAGGCGGGCAGCTTACGGCTGAACCAGCCGCTCGCCTGCGGCGCCTGGCCGACGGAGGCCTTGGCGCGGCGTTCCAGCAACCGCATGATCCGGGTCACGACGAACGCGATCACGAAGTACATCACCAGGATGATCCCGTAGACCTGGGCGCTCTCACCGGTGGAGAGCCGGGCCAGCTTGGCCTCGAAGGTGAGCTCGCCGATGGACAGCAGCGAGGCCAGCGCGGTGCCCTTGAGCAGCTCGATCAGCAGGTTGTTGAAGGGCGGCATCATCTCCGGCACCGCCTGCGGCAGGATCACCTTCCGCATGCGCTGCCAGGGCGTGAAGTTCAGTGCGACGGCCGCCTCGCGCTGGGCCGGGGACACCGACTGCACCGCACCGCGCACCACCTCGGAGCCGTAGGCGCCGTAGGACAGGCCGAGCGCCAGGGTGCCCGCCCAGAGGCCGGCGAGCTGCCAGCCGAGCAGGGGCAGCGCGAAGAACAGCCAGAACATCAGCACCAGTGCCGAGGTGCCGCGGAAGATCTCCACATAGGCACCGGACAGGAAGCGGACGATCCACAGACGTGAGGTGCGTGCCAGGCCGATGCCGAAGGCGACGGCGGCCGCGAGCACGGCGCTGTAGACCATCAGCTGGACGGTGATCCACGCACCCTTGAACAGGAGTTCCCACAACGGTCCGGTCATTTGTTGCAGAGCTCCTCTGCGGTCAGATCCGTCATGAACTCCTCGGTGAAGCCGAACGGCTTGGCGATGCGCAGGAGTTCACCGCTCTGCTTCATCTTGCGCAGCTCGCGGTTGAAGGCGTCCCTGACTTCGGTCTCGCCCAGCCGGAAGCCGTAACCGCCGCCGTCGCGCTGCGGCTTGCCGTCGACCTCCGGCGTGAACGGGTCGGTCATCCCGACCTTGGGGTGGGCGCCGGTCTTCAGGGCCTCGATCATGGTGAGGGCCGTACCGGCGAAACAGTCGATGCGCCCTGCCTCCAGGGCCTCCATGCCGGCGATCTGGTCGCCGTACGTCTGGATCCTGCTCTCCTTGACGCCGTTGCCGACGGCGTAGTCGTACTCGGCGTAGCCGACGCCGGTCCCCATGCGCAGGCCCTGTTCGGCGACGTCCTTGTACGACTTGAGCTTGTCCGGGTTGCCCTTCGGGACCAGGAAGCCGTCCTTCGACTCGTAGTCCGGGTCGGAGAAGAGCACCGCCGCGCAGCGGTCCTTGTTGATGAACATCCCGGCGACGATCACATCGAACTGGAAGGACAGCAGTCCGGGGACCAGCGCGCCGAACTCGACCGGCACCGGTTCGAAGTCCTTGACGCCGAGGCGCTGGAAGATCGTCCGGGCCACGGCCGGCGCCTCGCCGGTGAGCTCGCCCTGCTTGTTGATGGAGGCGTAGGGGGGCTCGCTGGCTATGCCCATGCGCACGGTGCCCTTGCTGCGCAGGTCGTCCAGCAGCTGTCCGCCGCTCTTCGCGCCGGTGACGTCGACCCGCGCACAGCCGGTCGTCGCACCCAGTGCCCCCGCCGCGCCCACCGCTGCCGCTCCGGCCAGCAGCGAGCGGCGGCGGAGGCCTCTTCGGATTCCGTTGCTTGCTGAGATGTTCCCCTGTGGTGGAGCCATGGCCGCGCGCCTACCCAGACCGACAGGGCCTATGCCGATCGTTTGCGGCCACAAAGCGAGCGTGCCCGAAGCCCTGGTGGGGGCGTCGGGCACGGCGTCGGGGAGGTGTCGGGAAGCGGCTACCACTTCATCCCGACGGAGGTGTTCTTCTCGTACGACACGGTCAGCCTCAGCTGCCCCTTCGGCATGTTCTTGCACGTGAACGTCTTGGCCGCCCAGGCCTCACGGACCTCTCCGGTGCACACGATCCGGCCCGCGTGGCGCAGGTCCCAGCCGTACAGGTAGCTCTTGTCGCCTCCGTAGTTGTTGACCGTCACCTTCACATCACCCTTTTTGGGGTGGATCTTGACGAGCACGCAGTTGGCCGGGCCGCCGTCGCACTTCTTCGCCACCGTCGCGGCCCCGGCGGGGGTCGTGCCGAGGGCCAGTCCGGCGGTCGTGGCGACCGCGAGGACGCCGAGCAGGGCCGTGCGGGAGCGGCGGGGCGCGATGGTCATCGGGGATGCCTCCTGAACGGGATGCGCTGATGTTTCACGCGAGGTCACGCGTGGCCTCCTCCTGTGCGGGCACCAAGAGTCTCGTGGCCCCCGCACCGCGCTGCCATTGACTCTTGGGGAGGTGGCCGAACGGGCAATGGCCCAGCGAGGCGCCACACCGGGACGAAGCACGTGCACTGGAGGGCACATGGCCGACCGCCATATCGAAGTTTCGCTGGCCAAGCGTGGAATCACCGCAACCGCAAAGCTGCTGGACGACCGCGCCCCGGTCACCTGCGCGGCCGTATGGGACGCCCTCCCACTGGGCGGCGACGTCTATCACGCGAAATACGCCCGCAACGAGATCTACGCCCTGTTCCCGCCGTTCGCGCCGGCCGAGCCACCGCTGGAGAACCCGACCGTCACCCCGATCCCGGGTGACCTCTGCTACTTCTCCTTCGCCGGCGCCGAGCTGGGCACCAAGTCGTACGGCTACGACCGTGAGGTCCGCCCCGGCACCACGGTCGTCGACCTGGCTCTGTTCTACGAGCGCAACAACCTGCTCCTGAACGGCGATGTCGGCTGGGTCCCCGGCATCGTCTGGGGCCAGGTGATCGAGGGCCTCGACGCGATGGCCGAGGCCTGCAACGACCTGTGGCGCACGGGAGCGGCGGGGGAGACGCTCAGCTTCCGAAGGGCCTGAGCCCGGCCACCCCGGCCTCGTACAGCGCGTGCGCCGCCCGCAGCACCAGGTCGTCCCGGTGCCGGGCGGCCACGAGCTGGAGACCGATCGGCAGCCCGTCCCCGTCCGTACCCACCGGGACGGACGCGGCCGGCTGCTGGGTCAGGTTGAACGGGTAGGTGAACGGCGTCCAGCCGGTCCACCTGCGGTGCCCCGAGCCCTTGGGGACCTCGGCGCCCGCCTCGAACGCCGTGATCGGCAGGGTCGGGGTGACCAGCAGGTCGTAGCCGTCGTGGAAGCGGCCCATCCGGCGGCCCAGCTCCATCCGGACGTCCACCGCGGCCAGATAGTCGAGTGCGGACAGCCGGGCACCGGCGCCACAGATCTCCCTGAGGCCCGGGTCGAGCAACTCCCGCTGATGCGGCCCCAGATGCTGGGTCACCCGGGCCGCCCCGGAGAACCACAGGGTGTGGAAGGCGTCCACCGGGTCGGTGAAGTCGGGGTCGGCCTCCTCGACGTACGCCCCCAGCCCGGCCAGCCGCTCCACCGCCCGCCGTACCGCCGCCGCGACCGCCGGACGCACCGCCACCTGGCCGCCGAGCGAGGGCGAGTAGGCGACCCGCAGCCCCCGTACGCCGCCCTCCAGGGCCGCGGTGAAGGAGGCCGGCGACGGTGGCAGCGCCGACCAGTCGCGGGAGTCGGGCGCGCCGATCACGTCCAGGAGCAGGGCCGCGTCGGCCGCGTCGCGGGTCATCGGGCCGACATGCGCCAGGGTGCCGAAGGCGCTCGCCGGGTACAGGGGGACACGGCCGTACGTCGGCTTCAGGGCGAGGATGCCGCAGAAGGCCGCCGGGATACGGACACTGCCGCCGCCGTCGGTGCCCAGGGCGAGCGGTCCCGCGCCGAGGGCCACGGCCGCCGCCGCGCCGCCACTGGAGCCGCCCGCGGTGCGCGTCGGGTCGTACGGGTTGCGGGTGACGCCGGACAGGGGCGAGTCGGTGACGCCCTTCCAGCCGAACTCCGGGGTCGTTGTCTTGCCGAGGAAGACGGCGCCGGCCGCGCGCAGCCGGGCCACGGAGGGGGCGTCCTCGGCCCAGCCGCCCTTCTCGGGGATGGCCTTCGAGCCCTTGAGTGTCGGCGCCCCGCGCATCAGCAGGATGTCCTTCACGGTGACCGGAACGCCGTCCAGCGGACCGGCCGGAGCGCCGCGCCGCCAGCGCTCGGCCGAGTCGGCGGCCTGCGCGAGGGCCTCGTCGGCGGTGAGCCGGACGAAGGCGTTGACCTCCGGCTGGATGCGCTCGGCCCGTTCCAGGGCGGCGCGGGTGGCGTCGACGGGGCTGAACTCTCCTGTCCGGTAGCCGTCGAGGAGTTGTACGGCGGTCAGTTCGGTGAGATCCGTCATGCGTCGCCCTCCAGCCGTAGACGTCAGCGTCCGGGTACGTACCCGCGCTTCTTGTCGACCACGTTCAGCAGCGGTCTGCCCGCCTCCCACCGCTCGTACAACTCCACGAACTGAAGTCCGAGTTCATCGCGCCAGCCGATGGTGTCCCCGCTCATGTGCGGCGACACGATCAGCCCCGGCAGCCCCCACAGCGGACTGTCAGGACCGAGGGGTTCGTGCTCGAAGACATCGAGCGCGGCCCCCGCGATCCACCGCTTGGTGAGGGCCTCGGCCAGCGCCTCCTCCACCACGAGCTGCCCGCGCCCGACGTTGATGAACCGGGCCGAGGGCTGCATGACGCCGAAGCGGCGGGTGTCGAACATGCCGTGCGTCTGCTCGGTGAGCGGCGCCGCCGCGATCACCCAGTCGGCGCGGGCCATCAGCCGGTCGAGGTCGTCGGGGCCGTGGATGCCGGTGCGCGGGACCCGGCCGACCAGCGCGGTGGTGATGTCGAGGGCCTTCAGCGAGCGGGCGATCGTACGGCCGATGGGCCCGGACCCGACCACGCACGCGCGCGTGCCCGCGACCCGCTGCCCCTCCCGGTGCCGCCACTCCCGGGCGCGCTGGAAGTCCAGGGTGCGCGGCAGGTCCTTCGCCATCGCCAGCACCAGCGCGGCGACGTACTCGGCGATCGGCTGGTCGAAGATCCCGCGCGCGTTGGTGACCACCGTGTCCGACGTGGTCAGCTCCGGACACATCAGGTGATCCACACCCGCGCTCGCCGTGTGCACCCAGCGCGGTCGGGGGCCCTCGCCGGGCCAGGCGTGGCGTACGGCGTGCGAGGTGAAGTCCCAGACCAGCAGGACGTCGGCGGACGGCAGCCGCTCGGCCAGCGTCGAGGCGTCGGCGTGCTCGACACGGGCCCGGCCGGTGAGGCGGCCCAGGCGGGGGAGGGGCTCGGCGTCGAGGACGAGGAGCGTCGGCGGCGGGCCGGAAGCGGGGGACGGACCGGGGGCGGGTGAGGTCATACGGGGTCGCTTCTCCGGGGTGTGAAGGGTCGCTTCTCGGGGGCGTGCAGGGGGGTGTGCAGGGACCGATTCTCGGAGTTCTACTGGAATTGCTGGCCGTCTGACATGCGAGGTTTGACCACGCTCGCACCCGAACCTACCTTCGTCAACACGGTCGTAAATACGGTCCGTTGCTCACCTGTTTCTCGTAGTGAGGGGCGGTGCCTGCCATGGACGCCATGGACATCTCCTTTCTCGGCGGTCCCCGCCCGCAGCGCGGTGTCGGAGTCGTCGCCCCGTTCGACTTCGCGCTGGACCGCGAGCTGTGGCGCTGGGTCCCGGACGAGGTCTCGCTGCATCTGACGCGGACGCCATTCGTCCCCGTCGAGGTCAGCCTCGATCTGGCCCGTCTGGTCAGCGAACACGAGACGCTCGGCGACGGCGTCCGCACCCTGACCGCGATCACCCCCGAGGTCGTCGCCTACGCCTGCACCTCCGGCAGTTTCGTCGGCGGCATCGCGGGCGAACGGGCGATGTGCGAGGCGATGACCCGGGCGGGGGCGGTGCCGTCGGTCACCACCTCGGGCGCGCTCCTTGAGGCACTGGCCGAGCTCGGCGTACGCCGGGTGGCGCTGGTGACGCCGTACACCGTGTCGGTGACACGGGCGCTGGAGGACTACGTGGCCGAGGCCGGGGTCATGGTCACGGGCTGCGCCTTCATGGGCCTGACGCGGCACATCTGGAGGGTGCCGTACCGCGATGTGGCGGACATGGCGCGCAGGGCGGTGCGCCATGCCGCCGACGCCCTGTTCATCAGCTGCACGAACCTGCCCACCTACGACGTGATCCCCCAACTGGAGGCGGAGCTGCGCATCCCCGTGCTCTCGGCCAACCAGGTCACGATGTGGGCGGCACTGCGTCGGCTGGGTACCCGAGCGGTGGGGCCGTATCAGGCGCTGATCGATCCGGCGGCTCGGATCTATCCGTCGTCGACTGGCGGCCCCGTGCTTCCGGAGGTACCGGACGTACCGGATGTACCCGAGCAGGAACAGCAGTAGCAGCCAGTAGCCAGTAGCCAGTAACCAGTAGGCAGTAGGCGCAGCGAGGAGCAGGAAGGCCGACATGACCGCACTCGGATTTCTCTACCCGGGCCACTCCGCCGAGGACGACTATCCGCGCATCGAACAACTGCTCGCCAGTGACATCAGGGTCGACGTGGTGCACACCGACATCGGCGAGGACGCGCACCGCGTGGACGCACTGCGCCGGATGGGCTCGGCCGAGCGCCTCGCGGCAGGAGTGGAGGCGCTGCGGCTGACCGGCGCCGAGGCGGTGGTGTGGGCGTGCACGTCCGGCAGCTTCGTCTACGGCTGGGAGGGCGCCCATGAGCAGGTGCGCTCCCTCGCCGTGGCGGCGGGCATGCCGGCGTCGTCGACGTCCTTCGCCTTCGTGCACGCGGTACGGGAGCTCGGGGCGCGGCGGGTGTCGATCGGGGCGACCTACCCGGACGACGTCGCGGATCTCTTCGCTCAGTTCCTGCGGGCGGCGGGCGTGGAGGTGGTGGCGGTCCGCGGTTCCGGGATCATCACGGCGGCGGAGGTCGGGACCTGGGGCGACAAGGAGCTCTTCGCCCTGGCGAGGGAGGCGGACCACCCGGACGCGGAGGCCATCCTCCTGCCCGACACGGCCCTCCACACGGCCTCCTACCTCCCCGCCCTGGAGGAACACGTCTCCAAACCGGTCCTCACCGCCAACCAGGTCACAGTCTGGGAGGCCCTGAGGCTGACGGCCCGCCGCGTGAACGCCCCGGAACTGGGCGCACTCTTCACAAAGGAGCCGATCGTACAGGTGTAGCCACTCCAGCCATACAGGTGTAGCCACTCCAGCCCACCCGACGTTTGAGCACGAGACGGCCACCTCTCGACATCGACCAGCGCCTTCCGGCCCGTCCGCCGTTCGAGGACAGGACTGCACCGTCCCTAGCCCCCCACCCGCCCGTGGGGGCGCGGTCGCGTCCCGGCGCCAGTTGAGGCCTTCCGGCCCGTCCGGCGTTCGAGGAAAGGACGCACCGTCCCTAGCCCCCACCCGCCCGAGGGGGCGCGGTCACGCCCCAGCGGGTCGAGGTCTTCCAGCCTGTCCGGCGTTCGAGGACAAGCTGCACCGTCCCTAACCCCCACCCCCCCCGAGGGGACGCCGACACTCCCCGACCCCGACCAGCGCCTTTCAGCCCGTCCGGCGTTTGAGGACAAGGCCCTTTAAGGGCCGGCGCGGGGGTCTGGGGGCGCAGCCCCCAGGAGAAGGCGGGGTTGAAGGGGCGGCGGCCCCTGGAGGATGGGACGGGTAGGGGCGGCGGGGGCGAGGAAACCGGGCCGGGAATAAGCGGAGACTCCCTCCTGTTAACGCCGGGCAGGACAACGCACGGCATCACCACAGGAGGAACCCACCGTGGCGGCAGAAGAAACCCAGACAGACGGGATCCGGGCCACGGCACACGGCACCGCCCCCACCCCCCTCTCCGTACTGGACCTGGTCACGGTCAGCGCGGGCCACACCGCCACCGACGCCCTCCGCACCAGCGTCGAACTCTCCCGCCTCGCGGAGTCCCGCGCCTTCCACCGCTACTGGGTAGCCGAACACCACTCCATGCCCGGCGTGGCCTCCTCGTCCCCCGCCGTGATCCTCGCCCACCTCGCCGCCCACACCAGCCGCATCCGCCTCGGCTCCGGCGGCGTCATGCTCCCCAACCACGCCCCCCTGATCATCGCGGAGCAGTTCGGCACCCTGGAGGCCATGGCCCCCGGCCGCATCGACCTCGGCCTCGGCCGCGCCCCCGGCACGGACGGCGCCACCGCGGCCGCCCTCCGCCGCACCGACCACCTCAACGAAGGCGCCGACGACTTCCCCGAGCAACTCGCCGAGCTCACCCGCTTCCTCGACGACGACTTCCCGGACGGCCACCCCTACCGCCGTATCCACGCCGTCCCCGGCCCCGTCCAGGCGACGTCACCCGGCGGTGTCCAGTCCCCGCACCGCCCCCCGGTCTGGCTCCTCGGCTCCTCCGGCTTCAGCGCCCGTCTCGCCGCGGTCCTCGGCCTGCCCTTCGCCTTCGCGCACCACTTCTCGGCCCGGAACACCGTCCCGGCCCTGGACCTCTACCGCGAGTCCTTCCGGCCGTCCGCCGTCCTCGCCGAGCCGTACGCCCTCATCGGCGTCTCCGCCCTCGCCACCGACGACGAGAAGGAGGCCCGCCGCCAGGTCAGGGCCGCCGCCCTCAGCATGATCCGCCTGCGCACCGGCCGCCCCGGCCTCATCCCCACCCCCGAAGAGGCCGAGGCGCATGAATTCACCCCGCTGGAGCGCGAGTTCGCCGACTCCTGGAACGCCAACGTCGTCCACGGCACCCCCGACGAGGTCCGCGCCGGCCTCGACGACCTCCAGAAGCGCACCGGCGCCGACGAGT
>JABFVM010000121.1 GCA_013362785.1 Streptomyces sp.
GCGACGGCGGCGACCAACGCGGAGAAGTCGTTGATCGTGGGCTGGTCGGGCAGGACCTCTTCGTGCCGCTGGAGCAGCCAGGGCACGTCGATATGGATCACCGGTGCCATCGGTCAGGCAGCCCGTCCCTCGCCCTTGGCGGGCGGTTCGTCGTCGGGGAAGGCGGCCGCGAACTCGTCCGCGTGCGACGAGAAGAACCGGCGGAACGCCTCGGCGCCCTCCTGCAGCGCCCGATGCCGGGCTATGTCGGCCGCTGCGGCCTCCCGTACGAGCGCCTTCATCGACGTACCGCGTTCCTTGGCGATCTGCCGCAGGTCCTCTAGCTCGCGGTCGCTGAACTCCACGTTGAGAGCTGGCATGCCCTCACGGTACCGCTCGGGTACTTACCCGTAAATACATGCAGGTCAAGTGTGATGCACGACGGTACCGAGGGGGTGCGGAAGGTGCCATCGGGTAGCCGGGCGTGCCGAGACGTGGGTCACATTCGGCCGTGGGATGTCACACTCCGGCCCGCGCCGGGACTCGCAGTAGTGAGCGCGCACTGGGAGGCCCCCGCCATGTCCGACATCCCCGTATCCGTCACCGACGACGCGACGGCCGTCTTCGTCGAGCACCGTGAGCTGATGTTCGGCGTCGTCTACAACATGCTCGGCAGCGTCGCCGACACCGAGGACGTACTGCAGGAGACCTGGCTGTCGTGGACGGCCCGCACCGCGGACTCGCCGCTCGACGGGATCGCCAACCCGCGGGCGTACCTCGTGCGGATCGCCGTCAACCACGCGCTGGCGCGGCGGGCCGCGATCATCCGCCGCCAGGAGACGTACGTCGGCCCGTGGCTGCCCGAGCCGCTGGTCGCGGTCGGCGAGGAGGCGGGCGCCGACGATCCGGCGCTGCGCACCGAGTCCGTGTCGCTGGCGATGCTGGTCGTGCTGGAGTCGCTGACTCCGTTGGAGCGGGCGGTGTTCGTGCTGCACGAGGTGTTCGGGTACCCCCACACCGAGATCGCGGAGATCATCGACCGCAGCCCTGCGGCCGTGCGGCAGCTGGGGCATCGGGCCCGGGAGCATGTGCATGCGCGGCGGCCGCTGTACGCGGCGCATCCGCGGGTGCGGCGGGAGGCGACCGAGCGGTTCGTGCGGGCCGCGGTGGGCGGGGACCTCGCGGCGCTGATGGAGATCCTCGCGCCGGACGTGACGGTGTGGACGGACGCCGGCGGCAAGCGCAAACGGGCGGGGCTGCGTCCCGTGCACGGGCGGGACAAGGCGGTCCGGCTCTTCGACTCGTTCACCCGCCGGGGCGGCGCGGGCGAAGACGGAGGCTCGCTGGATCTGCGCTACCGGCGCGTCAACGGCGACGACGCGGCGGTGCTGTTCCAGGGCGAGGAGCCGTACGCCGTACTGGTCCTGGACCTCACGCCGGACGGCGAGCGGGTGTCCGGCGTCTATGTGGTGAGCAACCCGGACAAGCTCACGCATGTGCGCAGGGAGGGCGCGTGAGTGCCCGGGAGGTGCCCGCGCCCGGCAGGGGTGAGCGGGTCGCGGACTGGTTCGACGGGCGGCTCGGCATCCACTCCCTGGGCCGGAAGTATCTGCGCAAGGTCTTCCCGGACCACTGGTCGTTCCTGCTCGGGGAGATCTGCCTGTACAGCTTCGTCGTGCTGATCCTGACGGGCGTGTACCTCACCTTCTTCTTCCATCCGTCGATGAACGAGGTGACGTACCACGGCAGTTACCTCCCGCTGAACGGCGTGCGCATGTCCGAGGCGTACGCCTCCACGCTGGACATCAGCTTCGATGTGCGCGGCGGGCTGCTGATGCGGCAGGTGCACCACTGGGCGGCGCTGGTCTTCGTCGCCGGGATGCTCACGCACATGATGCGGCACTTCTTCACCGGCTCGTTCCGCAGGCCGCGGGAGATCAACTGGCTGTTCGGCTGGACCCTGCTGTTCCTGGGCATGTTCGAGGGTCTCTTCGGCTACTCGCTGCCGGACGACCTGCTGTCGGGGACGGGCCTGCGGTTCGTGAACGGGGCGCTGCTGTCCGTCCCGATCGTCGGCACCTATCTGTCGGTGTTCCTGTTCGGCGGCGAGTTCCCGGGCCATGACATCGTGGCCCGCTTCTACTCGCTGCACATCCTGGTGATCCCCGGCATCATGGCCGCGCTGGTCGTCGCGCACCTCCTGCTGGTCGTGTACCACAAGCACACCCAGTTCGCGGGGCCCGGACGCACCGAACGCAATGTCGTGGGCGCCCCGTTCATGCCGGTGTACCTGGCGAAGGCGGGCGGCTTCTTCTTCCTGGTCTTCGGCGCGCTGACCCTGCTCGCGGCGATGGCGTCGATCAACCCGGTCTGGTCGTACGGCCCATACCGCGCCGACCAGGTCTCCACCGGCGCCCAGCCGGACTGGTACCTGGGCTTCGCCGAGGGGCTGGTCCGCGTCATGCCGGGCTGGGAGATCACCCTGTGGGGCCACACGCTCGTCCTCGGGGTGCTGATCCCGGTCGTGATCTTCCCGCTGCTGCTCGTCCTCATCGGCGTGTACCCCTTCGTGGAGGCCCGGATCACCGGCGACAGGCGTGAGCACCACCTCCTCGACCGCCCCCGCAACCGCCCTGTCCGCACGGGCATCGGCGCGGCCTGGATCAGCCTCTATCTGATCCTGCTGGCGGGCGGCGGCAACGACATCGTGGCGACCCGGCTCCATCTGTCGATCAACACCGTGACCTGGACGATCCGCATCGCGGCACTGGTCGTCCCGGTGGCCGTGTTCGTGATCGCCCGCCGCATCTGCCTGGGTCTCCAACTCCGCGACCGGGAAATGGTGTTGCACGGCCGGGAGACGGGCGTGATCAAGCGGCTTCCGCACGGCGAGTACATCGAGGTGCACGAGCGGCTGAGCCAGGCCCGACTGCACACCCTCACCGCGCATGAGCGGCCCGGCGAACTGGTCGAGCACGAACCGTAGGGAAACGGGCGGGCGACGAACAGTCGAACGGCATGTACCGGGGCCGTAACCGCCGACGGTCCCCTACAACCCCCGGTGATGTCGCCGTGTCACACCCCATACCGACACCACCGGTGCTTCGGGCACCACAACGACTCACCACACCAACGGAGTTCACGTGCACATGCGCTTACCGGCCGCCCGCCCGACCGCCGTCGCCGCTCTCGCCCTCGCAGCCACCGCCGTGGTCGCGCCTCCCGCCCACTCGGCGGACGGCGACGACTACCGGGTGACCCTCACCAGCAGCACCGCCGCGACCGACTACGAGAACCGCACGGTCGACCTGACCGGCACCGTGACCCGCCCCGACGGCACGCCCGTCGCGGACGCGCCGGTGCAGCTTGAGGAATCGGTTCTCTACAACACCTGGAACCCGTGGGGCGACCCCATCGACCCGACCGAGTGGGAGACCCGCGGCCTGGGCAGCGTACGCACGGACGCCGAGGGGCGGTTCACCCTGGAGGACGTGCCCGCCGACCGTGCGGACGCCCGGCCGAGCCCCTACCTGTTCCCGCGTCACCAGGTGATGTTCCGGGCGGTCTACGACACCGACCCCACCGACCTGCACATGGCCCTCGCGGACACCACGGTCAAGGTCAAGCCGGTCACCAGCCTCATCACCTACCAGGTCAACAAGACCAAGGTGCGCAAGGGCGACACCCTCGTCGTGAAGGGCAGGATCGCCTGGCCCGGCGGCCACGGCCCGCTCACCGGCACCCGGGTGTTCCTGCGCACGTACTACGAGAGCTCCCAGAACGCGCAGACCACCACCGACGCACTCGGCAACTTCACGGTCCGCGCCAAGATCCGCGACTACGACAACGAGTTCGTGGTCTTCTCCGCGCCGAAGGACTACTACATCGCCGGCGCGAGCAGGGACCTCCCGGTCAAGAACGTCACCCCGTAACCGCCGGGCTCTCCGACAGGGCGAAAGCCCGCTGCCGTACCCGTCGGCAGCGGGCTTCCCGTCTGTCCCCTGGCGGTGATTATCCCTGCCCGGCCACGAAGGAGGCCATCCGGGTCAACGCGGAGTTCCAGTTGATGGTGTGCTCGTTCGTCGACCAGGACTGGATGTCGTCGATGTAGCAGAACTGACCGACGCAGCCCTTGAGTTTGCTCTGTGCGTAGGGGTCCTGAATGCCGGAGTTGGGTCCGCCCGCGAGGGTGCCGGCCGGCGGGTTGGGCTGGCTCGCGTCGAGCTGGTGGGCGTACCAACGGGCGTGCTGGTTATGGGCGTTGACCTCGCCGTAGCCGGTCACGTACGACATGTTCAGCGCGTTGCGCCCGAAGAGGTAGTCCATGCTCTGCACCGCTCCGTCACGGTACTTCGAGGCACCCGAGATGTCGTACGCGGTGGCGACGACGACGGCGTTGTGCAGGATCTGGTGGTTGGAGCCCCAGTCGTAGAGGTTGTCGGCCGGGGCGTAGGGCATGCCGTACGCCTGTGACTTCAGGGTGGCCAGATAGCCGTCCGCGCCCTTGATCACCGACTGGCGCACCTTGTCCCTGCCGGGCAGCGCGCTCGGCACGGTCGCCAGGTCCAGCCGGGCCGCCGCCGCGGTCCTGGCCCAGTCGTAGCCGAGGGGGCCGAAGATGTCGGCGGTGTGGACGGGTGAGTTGAGGACGTGGTCCGCGAACTCCCGATCCCCCGTGGTGAGATACAGCTCGGCGGCGGCCCAGTAGAACTCGTCGGTGACGTTGTTGTCGGCGTAGGTGCCGCCGCCGACGCCGTCGCTCTCGGAGGCGTACCGGTCGGGGTGCGCGAGCGCCGCCGACCATGCCGTGCGCGCGGCTGCCAGCGCCTTCGCCGCGAACTCCTTGTCGTACGCCTTGTACAGGCGCGCCGCCTGCGCGGCCGTCGCCGCCAGGTTGAGGGTCGCCGCGGTGGACGGCGGATGCAGCTCGCGCTTCTGCGGGTCATCGCTCGGCAGCAGCGGCAGGCCCGTCCACTGCTCGTCGTGGATCTTGTGATGCGCCATGCCGGCCAACGGCTGCCCCGCGGGCACCTGCATCTTCAGCAGGAACTCCAGCTCCCAGCGGACCTCGTCCAGGATGTCCGGCACCTTGTTGCCGCTCTCCGGAATGGCGAGCGTGCCGTCGCGCAGCTTCCCCGGCTTCCCGGTGCGGGCCAGCAGTTCGCGCTCGTACGTGCTCAGCAGCTCCCACACGGAGATGCCGCCGTTGACGACGTACTTGCCGTGGTCGCCCGCGTCGTACCAGCCGCCGGTGACATCCAGCTTGTAGTCGCACACGCCCGGCTGACACGGCACCGCGCCGTCGCCCTGGTTGGGTGCGACGCCGACGTGTCCGGCGGGGCGGGCGTAGCCCGGGCGCAGGTCGTCGCGGATCGCGATGCCACTGCGCTGTGTGTAGTAGTACTTCACGGCGTCCAGGCGCAGCCGCTCATAGGCGGCCGTCCCGATGTCGAACGGGCGGCTCGCCTCCCCGTCGGCGACCAGCGTGAAGTCCTTGCCCTGCTTGCGGTAGGCGCCGAAGTCGATGGAGTGGACGTTCTGCGCGGAGGAGACGTCGGTGCCGCGCGGCACGGTCACGCCGTGGGCGACGACGGTCCCGGACGCGTCCTTCAGCTGCCAGGGCAGTTTCTCGGTGGCGGTGGTGACCAGCGTGGCGTTCTTGGGTCCGGCGGGCAGATAGGCGACCTGGTTCACGCGCACGCGCGGCCCGGTGTCGGGTCGGTACACGTCCGGCGGGACGCCGCCCAGCAGCGAGGCGTTGTCCATGCAGAAGCGCCACGCGTCGGCGCTGCCGCCGAGTTGGAAGGCGACCTGACCCTGCGGGGTGTCGACGGGTGAGGTGAAGGTGTACGCGTAGGAGTTCCCGGAGACGCTGAGCTGCGGCGTCACCTCGAAGTAGGTGTCGTAGGGCGCCGCCGACAGGCCGACGACGGCCCGCACCACGTGCCCTTCGGGCGAGCCGTTCGCGGTGAAGGAGAAGCGGTACGACTGCCCTTTCACCAGGGTGATGTCGTTCTGGCCGACCGCGGCGTCCCAGCGGTTGGTGGTGCCGCCGGGTACGTCGGCGCAGAGTTGTCCGTTGGTCAGGGCCGCGGTGACGTTGGTCGTCGTCCACCATGGTGCGGTGGTGGTGTCGAAGGTGCCGTTCTTGAGCTGCTCGACCTCATCGGCGGCGGCCGGTGTGACGTAGAGGCCTGCGGCCAGCAGGGCCGTGAGGGTGAGCAGTGTGGTTCTGCGGCGTTTCACAGCTGGGCTCCTCAAGGTGAGGGGCGGGTGACGCTCCCGGGGGTGGGAGCGCTCCCAGATGCGGATGCAGCCATGTTTGTTGGCGACATGACAGTGCGTCAACGGTGCGGACGGGCGGCTTTTCGGCTGCGGCGCCATCGTGGCTGGTCGCGCCCACGCGGCGGAGCCGCACATCGATACAGCCCCGCGCCCCTTGAGGGGCGCGGGTGTGCCGGCCGTCCGGACCGTGACGTGGGTCAGGTGGCCGGTGCCTCCAGCTTGGTGATCCGTATCGCTCCCCGCGCTTCCCCGGGATGAGCGCTCGTCAGGGTGAGTCGCAGCCTGGAGCCGCGTACCGGCTCGAAGGTGACGATCGTCGGCTCATCCGAGGCCGTGGCCCACTCCACGGCCGCCCCCTTCACCGGCACATACCTCCGGCCGTCCCACACCTCGACCGCGACCGACGCCGGCCGCGTGTGCGTGGCGTCCAGCGTGAAGGAGAGCTCCACCCGGTCGAAGGTTCGTGTCCGGCCGAAGTCCACGGATATCCAGTCCTGCGGCCGGGCTCCGTCGAAGGCGGGCAGTAGGGCCGTGGCCGCCTTGAGGAAGCCGTTGGACCAGGCGGTGGCCGGGTTGCCGTCGAGCATGGCCGCCGGGAGGGTGTCGGGGCGGCCGGAGTAACTGGCGTCCGCAAAGGGGTAGTTGGGGGGTGTCGGGTGGTCGGGCTCGAAGTCCGGGGCCGGGGTGAGGGCGGTGGAACCGGCGTGGGTCGTGCGCACGGTCACGCCGCCTGTCCGTAGGCCTTCGGCCCGTGCCGTCACATTCAGGGTGCCCGGCTTCGTGCCGGACCGGACGATCGCCAGGGCCTTGCCGTGGAAGGCGGTGCGCGTACTGGCCTGGTAGCGCTCGGCGCTCTCCTCGCGCCCGTTGTCGAGCCCGGCGAGCGAGCCACCCGTCACCTCGAAGGTGATCAGGTGCTCGGCGTCGGGCACCACGACACCGCGCGCGTCGACGACCTCGGCGGTCACGAAGAGCAGTGAACGGCCGTCGGCGGCAAGGGACTTGCGGTCGGCGGTCAGCCGGACGGCGTTCGGCGCACCGGCCGTGCGCAGTACGTCGGTGGCGACCGCTTTGCCTCCCCGGCGGGCCACGGCCTTCAACTCCCCTGCTCTGTACGGCACTTTCCAGGTGAGGTGGAGTTTGCCCGCGCTGCCGTTGGGGCTGGTGTAGCTGCCGGGGTAGGGGCCGTCGGTGAAGGTCTTGTCGTCGCCGGTCGCCTCGGTGGTCTCCAGGTAGGCCCGGCCGTCGACGGTCTTCTTGGTGTCGAACGTGCGGGTGCCGAGGGACTTGCCGTTGAGGAACAGTTCGACTGTGTCGACGTTGGAGTACGCCCAGACCTCGACCGTGTCGCCGTCGGCGTGGTTCCAGGTCATGGGGAGCAGGTGAACCATCGGTTCCCCGACCCACTGGCTCTGGAACAGGTAGTACATGTCCTTCGGGAAGCCGGCCGTGTCGACCGCGCCGAAGAAGGATGCCTTCACCGGGAAGACGTCGTACGGCGTCGGCTCGCCGATGTAGTCGATGCCGGACCAGAGGAACTGGCCGGCGAACCACTTCCGGTCCCGGTCCTTCTTGTGCCCGTACTCGCCGCTCATGGTCCAGGAGGCGAGGTTGTTGTCGTACGACGAGGTCGACCGTCTGCCCGGCGTGTGGTTCTCGCCGGTGTTGAGGCGTTCGGGCTCCTGGTAGGCGCCGCGCGTGGACGTCTCGGAGGACGACTCGGACTCGAAGAGGAACAGGTGGGGATAGCGGGCGTGCAGGGCGTCCACGGACTTGGCGGTGTTGTAGTTGAGGCCGAGGCCGTCGAGCTTGGCCAGGATGAGATCGCCCGGCGAGCCCGGGGCGGGGACGCTGCGATGGCGGTGGGAGCCGATCACGACCGGGCGGGTGTCGTCGGAGGCCTTGATGGCGGCGATGAGCCGGTCGGCCATGGCGAGGCCGGAGGTGGAGGTGAACTCGGAGACCTCGTTGCCGATCGACCACATCAGGACGGCGGGCGAGTTGCGGGCCGCCAGCACCATCTCGGTGACGTCCTTGTCGGCCCACTCGTCGAAGAACCGCCCGTAGTCGTAGCGCGTCTTGGGCGAGCGCCAGCAGTCGAACGCCTCCACCAGCATCACGATGCCCATCTCCTCGCAGACCCGGATCATCTCCGGCGAGGGCGGGTTGTGGGAGGTGCGGAAGGCGTTGACGCCCATCGACTTCATGATGGTCATCTGCCGCCGGATCGCGTCGACGCTGACCGCGGCGCCCAGGGCGCCCAGGTCGTGGTGCAGGTCGACGCCCCTGATCTTGCTGTGGGTGCCGTTGAGGTGGAAGCCCTCGTCCGGGTCGAAGCGGAAGGTGCGGAAGCCGAAGGTCGTGCGGTAGGTGTCGGTGGTCGTGCCGCCGACCCGCAGTTCGGTCCTGAGGGTGTAGCGGTGGTCCGGGGTCGCGAAGTCCCACAACTTCGGCTCGGGGACGGTGAGTTCATGGGTCGCCGTCGCCTTGTCGGTGACGGCGAGCGTGGAGGACGTACGGGCGACGGTACGGCCCCCGGGATCGACGACCCGCGAGACGATCTCGACGTCCGTGCCGGCGGCGGAGGCGTTCACCACCGAGGTCCGCACCCGTACGGTGCCCCGCTCCTCGGTGATCTCGGGCGTGGTGACGTACGTGCCCCAGCGCTCCACGTGCACCGGTTCGGTGATGACGAGGCGGGCCTCGCGGTAGATGCCGCTGCCGGAGTACCAGCGGCTGCTGGGCAGCCGGTTCTGCACCTTGATCGCGAGGACGTTCTCGGTGCTGCCGTCGGTGTGCACCAGGTCGGTGAGGTCGAAGGCGAAGCCGGTGTAGCCGTAGGGGTGGCGGCCGGCCTCCTTGCCGTTGCAGTAGACGTACGAGTCCATGTAGACGCCGTCGAACTCCACCGATATCCGCTTCGCCGCGAGGGCGGGCGGCAGGGTGAAGGCGAGGCGGTACCAGCCGAGGCCGCCGGGGAAGAAGCCGGTGCCGCTGGTGGTGCCGTGCTCGGTGGTCGGGGCGAACTCGATGCTCCAGTCGTGCGGCACGGCGACCTCGCGCCAGCCCGAGCCGTCGTGGCCGGGCTCGGCGGCGTCGGCGTACTCGCCGGTCGGGTCGGTGATGCCGCCCGGGTTGACCAGGGCGAAGCGCCAGCCGTCGCGCAGCGGGACCGTACGGCGGCCGGACGTGGCACCGGCGAGTTCCGTGGCGGCCTGTGCTGTCGACGAGCTCAGCAGCGCTCCGGCCGCCGGAGCGGCCGTGGAGGCGACGAGTAACGATCTCCGAGTGACTGTCATGGCGGCTCTCCCTCATCAGGGCCCAGAAGTGCTCACAACTGATCTCACAACTGATCGTGAACGAACAGATTCTGACGGGGTGACATGTGGAGGAGTCAAGGGTGCGCACGTGGGTTCCGGTACGGGCGGGTCGCCGAAGCACTAGGCTGGAGCCCAAGTCACACGCTTGATCACCGTGAGTGTGCGCGATGGAGTGGCGACCATGAGCCCGGAGTATCCGTTCGACGAGGCCGCGACGGCCCGGGCGGTCATCGACGACAGCGGCGTGCTCGTCGAGTGGAACGCGGGGGCCGAGCGCCTGCTGGGCCACCGCGCCGCCGACGTCCTGGGGCACCCGGCCGCGAATCTGCTGGCCGACGAGGGGTACGACCGCCCCGGCGCCCCGCAGGGCGAACGCTGGGACGGCGTCCTCAGCCTGCGCCACCGCGACGGCGGCACCGTGTCCGTGTGGCTGCTCGCCCACCGGGTACGGCCCAGGGCCGACGGCCCCGACCGCTGGCTCGTGGTCACGCCCGTCGAGGGCGACGGCCCCCGGGCGCCCGGCGACCCGCTGGACAACGTCGCGCTGCTCGACTCCCCCTGCGCCATCGCCATCTACGACGAGCGGCTCCGGCTTCGCCGGATCAACGCGGTCATGGCCGAGGTCCTCAGCCTCGCCGAGGAGAACATCCGGGGGCTGCGGGCGCCGGAACTGAGCGGCCGGGCCCAGAGCCAGGACATCGAGCGCCAGCTCCTGCGCGTGCTGACCACGGGCCGGGGCACCGACGTACGGACGTACGTCCCGGTCGGCGGCGACCGGACGTACGCCTGGCTGGCCCGGATGGCCCCGATCACCGACGCCGAGGGGCGGGTGCGCGGCGTGACCGTCGCCGCGCACGACTTCACCCAGCAGTTCCTGGCCCAGGAGCGGCTGCAGCTGGTGAACGAGGCCAGCGTGCGCATCGGCACCACCCTCGACGTCACCCGCACCGCGCAGGAGCTGGCGGACATCTGTGTCCCCGCCCTGGCCGACTTCGTGAGCGTCGACCTGCTGGACCCGCCGGAACACGGCGGCGAACTGCCGACCGGCCCGCTGACCGCCCCCGTCGGCCTGCGCCGGGCAGCGCACCGGTCCGTCAACTCGGGCAACCCCGAAGCCGTGGTCAAGCCGGGACACCTGGACGTGTATCCCGCCCCGTCGCCCCAGGCCGACGCGCTGACGGCGGGCCACACCATCGTGGCCTCGATGTCGACCGGCGACCTCGCCGAATGGCTGTCCTGGGATCCGGTGCGCGCCGAGCGGATCAGGGAGGCCGGCATCCACACCACGATGTCCGTGCCGATCCAGGCCCGCGGCACCACCCTCGGGGTCGCCGTGCTCACCCGGTTCCGCAACCCCGAGCCGTTCACACCCGACGACGCGCTGCTCGCCGAAGAGATCACGGCCCGCGCCGCCGTCTGCATCGACAACGCCCGCCGCTACTCCCGGGAGCGCGAGACCGCCCTGGCCCTGCAGCGCAGTCTGCTCCCCCGGTCCCTGCCGCGCACCGCCGCGCTCGAAGCGGCCTCCCGGTATCTGCCGGCGGCGCGGTCGGGGGTGGGCGGCGACTGGTTCGACGTGATCCCGCTGTCCGGGATGCGCGTCGCGATGGTCGTCGGCGACGTGGTCGGCCACGGCATCCAGGCGTCGGCCACCATGGGGCGGCTGCGCACCGCCGTGCGCACCCTGGCCGACATCGACCTCGCCCCCGACGAGCTGCTCACCCACCTCGACGACCTGGTGGTGCGGCTGTCCGAGGAGACGGGCCACGAGGGCAGCCCCGGCGAGGTCGGCGCGACCTGTCTGTACGCGGTGTACGACCCGGTGTCCCGGCGCTGCACCCTGGCCCGGGCCGGGCACCCCTCGCCGGTCATGCTCCCGCCGGGCGGCGAGCCGCGGGAGATCGAGCTGCCCGCCGGGCCGCCGCTGGGCCTGGGCGGGCTGCCGTTCGAGTCGGCCGAGATCGAGCTGCGCGAGGGCACGGTGCTGTCCTTCTACACCGACGGTCTGGTCGAGACCCGGGAGCGCGACGTGGACGCCAGCCATGTGCTGCTGTGCGAGGCGTTGGCGGCCCCTTCCGACTCGCTGGACGAGACCTGCGACCACATCCTGGGTGCCCTGCTCCCGCCGGGCGGCGCCGCCGACGACGTGGCGCTGCTGCTGGCCCGCACCCAGGGGCTGCCCGCCTCCGGGGTCGCGACCTGGGACATCCCGGCCGACCCGGCGCTGGTCGCGCCGATCCGCAAGCAGGTCGTGGGGCAGCTCGGCACCTGGAATCTGAGCGAGGTGTCGTTCACCGTCGAGCTGGTGGTGAGCGAACTGGTCACCAACGCCATCCGCTACGGCATCCGTCCCATCCGGCTCCGCCTCATCCATGACGCGGCCACGCTGATCTGCGAGGTCTCCGACACCAGCCACACGGCACCGCATCTGCGCCGTGCCAAGATCTTCGACGAGGGCGGCCGGGGACTGCTGCTGGTCGCCCAGCTGACCCAGCGCTGGGGCAGCCGGCACACGGCGGACGGCAAGACGATCTGGGCGGAGATCGGTCTCGTCGACGAGGGGTGAGACGAGAGCGCGGCACGCCTGTGAGTACTCGGCCGGAAAACGGGGATTCGTCACAGACATGGGACGCACACGCGCATTCCAACCCTTATCCCGCGCACACCATTGCCACCGGGCCCACCGAGGCCACCGAGCGACTCCCCTGGTGAGCGCCGTCGCGCTGCTGGGCCTGCTGGCCGCCTGCGGAAACGGCGCCGACTCGTCGGGTGCCGTCCAGACACCGGCCGGCACGAGCAGCCGTACGACCGGACCGGCCACGACCGGAGCGGC
>JABFVM010000129.1 GCA_013362785.1 Streptomyces sp.
GTCAGCGTCGGCATGCTGATCGGCAACGCGGGAGCCCTCGGCAACCTCCTCAACAGCGGCATGATCTACCACCAGCCGCGCCTGGTGTGGCTCTCGGTGATCGGTACGGCCGTCCTCGCCCTGCTCGTGGACGCCGCGCTGATCGGCCTCCGGGTGCTGCTGACGCCCTGGATGCCGCGCGGCACCCGCAAGAACGCGCGCACGCTCGCCGTCAAGGAGGCCGCCCGGTGAACGTCCTCAACTTCATCAACGCCTTCTTCAGCGACAGCGCCCACTGGCAGGGCTACGACGGCATCCCGACGCGCGTCGCCGAGCACATCCAGTACACGCTGACAGCGCTCGCCATCGCCGCCGCGGTCGGACTGCCGGTCGGCCTGATCACCGGCCACACCGGGCGCGGCGGCAACACGCTCGCCCTCATCGCCACCGCCGCCCGGGCGCTGCCCAGCTTCGGCCTGATGGTGCTGATGTTCATCCTGCTCGGCCTGGGCATGGCCCCCGTGATGATCCCGCTGGTCGTGCTCGCCGTCCCGCCCATCCTGGTCACCACCTACGAGGCGATGCGCTCCGTCGACCCCGCCCCGGTGGACGCCGCCCGCGGCATGGGCATGGCCGAGGCCGGCGTCCTGTTCCGGGTCGAACTGCCCGTCGCCCTCCCGCTGATCCTCAGCGGCCTGCGCTCCGCGGCCATCCAGATCGTCTCGACCGCCACCATCGCCGCCTACGTCAGCTTCGGCGGCCTCGGCCGCTACATCATCGACGGCCTCTACCAGCGCAACTACGAGAAGGTCGTCGGCGGCGCCACCCTGGTCGCCGCCCTGGCCCTCACCACCCTCGCGGTGTTCTGGACCCTGGGGCGGCTCGCGGTGTCGGCGGGGGTGCGCAGGCGGGGCTAGCCGCGCGCAGAAGGTCGTACGGCCACGGCCTCGATCTCGAAGAGCATGCCGGGCAGGGCCAGTGCGGCGACGCCGGTCAGGGTCTGGGCGGGCAGGCGGTCGCCGAAGCGGGCGGGCAGGGCCTTGCCCAGGCTCTCCAGCTTGGCGGCGTCGTGGTCGACGATGAACGTGCCGAGGCGCACCACATGCTCATAGCCGAGGCCGACGCCCTCCAGCGCCGACCGCAGCCGGTCGAGGGCCAGCTCCACCTGGGCGGCGAAGTCACCGGGAACGGGCGCGCCGCCCGCGTCGGAGGCGTACTGGCCGGCGATGAAGACGAGCTCACCGGGCGCCGAGACGGCGTGGCTGTAGCCGAACGGGGTCGGGTCGTGCAGCGTGGGCGGATTGGTGATCGTGCGGTCGTCAAGGCTCATGACAGACACCAACTGCACGGCGGGCGCGGGCATTCCGCGTCCGACGCGGCCCGTCGCCAGTAGATCCCGCCCCGCGTCCGGCCTCACTCCTGTGTGCGCGCCAGCGCCAGTTCCAGTACGACCAGCAGGGCGTCCCGGACCGAGCCGCGTTCGCGGGCGTCGAAGGCGACGACCGGGACGCCGTCGCCCACGTCGAGGGCCCAGCGGATCTCCTCCAGGGTGTGTTCGACCTTGCCGTCGAAGGCGTTGGCGGCGACCGCGAAGGGGATGCCCTTGTGCTCGAAGTAGTCGACGGCGGCGTAGCAGTCGTCGAGACGGCGGGTGTCGACGATGACCAGCCCGCCGACCGCGCCCTCGACGATGTCGTCCCACATGAACCCGAACCGCTGCTGGCCGGGCGTACCGAACAGGTACAGCTTCAGCGTGGGGTCGATGGTGAGGCAGCCGAAGTCCATCGCCACCGTGGTCGTGGTCTTGCGCGGTGTGTGCGTGAGGTCGTCCACGCCGGCCGCGACCTCCGTGATGGCGGCCTCGGTGGTCAGCGGCTCGATCTCGGATATCGAGCCGACCGTGGTGGTCTTGCCCACGCCGAAGCCGCCCGATATCACCATCTTCACCGGCAGCGGCGGTCGTACGGTGGCCGGTTCAGTCGGTGTCACTGAGTACCCCTCGTGAGTCGGGGACGGCGCGCAGGCCGTCGATGACCCTGCGCAGGACGGATGCGTCATGGACGGCGTCGGAGTCGGGCACGTGCACTGTCAACTGCCCGGCGACGCGCAGGTCCTCGGCGAGGACCCGCACCACGTTGAGGTGCAGCCCCAGCCGGGCCGCGATCTCCGCGATGGACTGCGGCAGCCGGCACACGGCGACGATGTCGTGCTGCTCGAAGCGGAGCCGGTCGAGCGCGTCGAGCCCCTCGGCGGTGGCCACCACCTGGGTCTCGACGGGCATCGACGGGCCGTCACCGCCGTCCGCCACCCGGCCTGCGGTGAGCAGGAACGGCCGCACGGCGGAGGCGGGGCCGACCGGGTCCGGGCCGCTCGGGTCCGGCGGTGGGGTGCCGTCCGCCATGGGGTCGTCCGTTTCTCCTCGGTCTGTCTCTCCTCGGTCCGTCGCCGGCCCGGTCAGCGGGCCGACGCGGCGCCGACGCTGTTCTTCAGCTCCAGCACGAGCTGCGGGCTGAGGGCGGCGCCGACCCGGTTGGCGAACACCGTCATCTCGTAGGCGATGTTGCCCAGCTTGGCCTCCTTGTCGGTGACCACGCCGAGCACGGCGCCGCTGCCGATCGCCGAGACCAGGACATGGCCGCCCTCCAGGTCGATGATGACCTTGTTGAGGCCGCCCAGGCCGTAGTTGCCGGAGGCGCCGGCGGCCAGGCTGGTGATGCCGGAGACGATCGCGGCGAGCCGCTCGGAGTCGGCGTGCTCGCGCACCTCGGACACGGCGATGAGGAGTCCGTCGGACGAGACGGCGATGGCGTCCACGACGCCGGCCGTCTCCGTCGCGAAGCGCTTCAGCAGCCAGGTGAAGTCGGCTGCGGCGGCCTGCAGTTCGGCCGGGGTGGGGCCTCCCGCCGGGGTG
>JABFVM010000270.1 GCA_013362785.1 Streptomyces sp.
CGCCGCAGCGCCCGCCCTACGGGCGGACGACGGGGGTTTGTTCACAGGCTCTCAGCCGGCCGCCAGCAGCACCGTGCCCACCAGCGCGAGCCCCGCGCCGGCCGCCTGCACCGCCAGTAGCCGCTCCCGCAGGAAGCCCCGCGCGGCCAGGGCCGTCACCACCGGGTAGAGCGAGGCCAGTACGGCCGCCACGGTGACCGGGCCGTGGTGGGCGGCGATCACATAGGTGCCGTTCGCCGCGACATCGGCGAGGCCGACGAAGGCGAACGCGGGCAGTGCCCGCATCGGGATACCGTCGTCCGGGAGGGCGCTCGCGCCCCGCTGCACGGAGACGTACAGGGCGATGCCGCCCGCCACGACATTGACCACGCGCTGCACGAAGAGCCCGAGGAACAGACCGGTGACGGTGGTCGACGCCTCCGCGATCAGCGCGAACACCGTGCCGAAGCCGAACGCCGCGACCAGGGTGAGCAGGATGGCCTGCCGCTGCACGGCCGCGCCCCGCAGCTGGGGACCGCCCGCGAGGACGACGCCCAGTACGGCGACCGCGATCCCCGCGATCTGCACCAGGCCGGGCCGCTCGCCGAGGAAGAGGCCCACCCCGACGGGGACCGCCACGCCCACGGTGCCGAGCGGGGAGACCACGCCCATCGGGCCCAGCGCGAGCGCCTTGTAGAAGCAGAGCAGGGCGATGGGGCCCACCAGTCCGGCGGCGGCCGCGAACCACAGCTGGGAACCGGCCTCGCTCCAGCCGCCGGTGGCGACCACGATCACACCGAGCACGGCGGCAGCGATCGCCTGCGAGACGACGACCACCGTGAGCGCCGGGGTGCGCCGCGTCAGCAGTCCGCCGCCGAAGTCGGCCAGCCCCCACAGCAGGCTGGTGGCCAGGGCGAAGAGTGCTGTCACGAGGGCCTCGCAGTACAGTTCGGTGCACGATCGGGTGCACCCCACCGTAGTGCAGCACACTGGACCCTGTCATCCAGAATATTGAACTCCGGAACTTGGACGGAATGTGTCGGACCTCGACCTGTTGACCCAGTCCCTGTCGCGCAACGTCAAGCACTGGCGCGCGGTACGCGGCTTCACGCTGGACGTGCTGGCCGCCCGGGCGGGCGTCAGCCGCGGCATGCTCATCCAGATCGAGCAGGCCCGCACCAACCCCAGCCTCGGCACCGTGGTCAAGATCGGGGACGCGCTCGGGGTCAGCATCACCACCCTGCTCGACTACGAACAGGGACCGAAGGTACGGGTCGTCCCGGCCGACCAGGTCGTACGGCTGTGGCACACCGACGCGGGCAGCCACAGCCGGCTCCTCGCCGGGACCGAGGCGCCCGGCCCGCTGGAGATGTGGCAGTGGCTGGTGATGCCGGGCGAGAGCAGCAGCTCCGACCCGCACCCCGTCGGCACCGTCGAGATCGTCCATGTCACGGCGGGCGAACTGACCCTCACCGTCGACGGCACCGACTACCGGATCCCGGCCGGCGCGAGCGCCACCTTCGAGGCCGACGCCCCGCACACCTACGGCAATCAGGGCGACGTCCCCACCGAGTGGATGCTGGCCGTCTCGGTCCCGCCCGCCCGCTGAGACACCGCTCCGACGGCGCCCCGCACGCCTGTTAGCGTGCGCTCATGGACGCACCCATCGGACGCTTCGACCACGCCACCCCCGCCCCCGACTGCCTCGACGAACTCACCCGCCCGGTCGCCGACGCCGTACGCCACTGGCACGGCAGCGTCCCCGCCGACCAGATCGTCTACGTCGAGACCGACCCGGAGTGGGCCGACACCGCCGTCTTCGTGGAGCACTACGGCCCCGAACTGCTCGAACAGTCCGCGAACTGCGTCGTCGTGGCGGGCAGGCGCGGCGGCGAGACCACCCTGGCCGCGTGCGTGGTGCTCTCCACCACCCGGGTCGACGTCAACGGCGTCGTACGCCGCCAACTCGGAGCCCGCAAGGCGTCGTTCGCCTCGATGGACACGGCGACCGGCGAGACCGGCATGGAGTACGGCGGCATCACCCCGCTCGGACTGCCCGACAGCTGGCCGGTGCTGGTCGACTCGGCCGTCGTCGACCTGCCGTACGTGCTGGTCGGCAGCGGGCGCCGGCGCGGCAAGCTGCTGGTGCCGGGGAAGGCGTTCGCGGAACTGCCGGGGGCGGTCGTACTGGAGGGGCTCGGCGTCGCCTGAGCCGAGGTCAGGCCGCCGTGTGATGGGCGAGGGTCAGGTGCGGGTCCGCCTCACCGGGCGCCGGTGCCGGGTCGGCGTGCACGAGGGCCGCGGTGAGCCGGGGCACGGCGTGCAGCAGGGCGTGTTCGGCGTCGACGGCGATGGCGTGCGCCTGCCGCACCGACACCTCGCCGTCCACGACGACCGCCACCTCGGCACGCAGCCGGTGCCCGATCCAGCGCAGCCGCAGCTCACCCACGTCGCGCACGCCGCGCACCTCGCGAAGCGCCCGCTCCGCCCGGTCCACCAGGGCCGGGTCCACGGCGTCCATCACCCGCCGGAACACCTCGCGCGCGGCGTCCCGCAGCACCAGCGTGATCGCGGCCGTGATCGCCAACCCCACGATCGGGTCGGCGAGTTGCCAGCCCAGCGCAGCGCCCCCGGCACTCAACAGCACGGCCAGTGAGGTGAATCCGTCGGTACGGGCGTGCAGCCCGTCCGCGACGAGCGCGGCCGAGCCGATGGCCCGGCCGACCCGTATGCGATACCGGGCCACCCACTCATTGCCGGCGAACCCGACGAGTGCCGCCACGGCGACGGCCGGGATCTGCTGCACCGGGCGCGGGTCGAGAAGTCGCTCGACGGCCGTCCATGCCGCGAACGCCGCGGAAGCCGCGATCGTCAGCACGATGGCGATGCCCGCGAGGTCCTCGGCCCGCCCGTAGCCGTAGGTGAAGCGCCGCGTCGCCGCACGCCGGCCCAGCACGAAGGCGATCCCCAGCGGTACGGCCGTCAGCGCGTCCGCGGTGTTGTGCACGGTGTCCCCGAGCAACGCCACCGACCCGGACACGACCACCACGACCGCCTGAGCCAGCGCGGTCACCCCGAGCACGGCCAACGAGACCCACAGCGCACGCATGCCGCGCGCGGAGGACTCCAGGGCGGAGTCGAGCTTGTCGGCGGATTCGTGGGAGTGGGGTTTGAGGAGGTGGGCGAGGCGGTTGCGGAGGCCGGCGGGGGAGTGGGCGTGAGGGTGCGAGTGGGGGTGCTCGTGCTGATGCTCGCCGCGCCCGTGGTCGTGTCCGTGGTGCTGGTGGTCGTGCCGGTCGCTCACGGCTTCCCCTTCCGGTGCGTGGGAGTGGACGCGAAGCAGCCCACGAGGCCATTATGTGCGTATGAGCGCACGCATGCACCTATCATCTGCACACGATGCGCATCCGCGCACCCCGGGCGAGGAACACTTCACGCTCGCCGCCGAACTCCTGGCCCTGCTCGGCGACCGCACCCGCCTCACGCTGCTGCACGCCCTGACGACGGGGGAGGCCGACGTGACCACGCTGACCGAGGCGTGCGGTGCGGCCCGCCCCGCCGTCAGCCAGCATCTGGCCCGGCTGCGGCTCGCGGGCCTGGTGGACACCCGCAAGGAGGGCCGCCGGGTGATCTACTCCCTCCGCGACGGCCATCTGCGCCGCCTCGTCGACGAGGCGCTGAACGTGGCGGACCACCGGCTCAGCGACCGGCCACCGCACGACTGACCCAGTACGCGGCGTTCTCGCTCAGTACTCGGCGTTCTTGCCCAGATACTGCTCCGCGAACGCCAGCGCCGCCGTCGGGGAGCCGAAGATGCGGCGCAGGCGGGCGAGGGTGGTGCCCGCTCGATAAGGGTCGCCGGAGGAGGTGCCGTGGTAGACCTCGGAGAGCCAGTGCGAGAACTCCTGGTAGTCCCACACCCTGCCCAGACACGCCGCTGAGTAGCCGTCGAGGCCCGTCGTGTCGCCCTTCGTGAGGTGGGCGATGAGGGCGTCGGCCAGCAGGAACGCGTCGTGCAGGGCGAGGTTCATGCCCTTGGCGGCGATGGGGGCGGTGAGATGCGCGGCGTCACCGGCCAGGAAGAGGCGGCCGAACACCATGGGTTCGACCACGTAGTTGTGCATGTCGAGGACGCGCTTCTCGATCAGCCGGCCCTCCGTCAGCGGCAGCGCGCCGGTCGCGCCGAGCCGCTCCTGCAGCTCCGTCCAGACCCTGTCGTGCGACCAGTTCTCCGGGTCGTCGCCGGGCGGGCACTCCAGGTAGTAGCGGGTCACGTCGGCGCTGCGCGGCATGTGCCCGGCGAACCCGCGCGCATGCATGCCGAACAGGACGCAGTCGGAGGACGGCGGCGCCTGCGCGAGCAGCGCCAGCCAGCCGATGCCGTAGTCGCTGCGGGAGATGTGGGCACGGTCGGCGGGCACTGCGTTGCGCGTCACCCCGCGCGCCCCGTCGCAGCCGGCGACGAACTCGCACCGCACGACCTCGCGCCGGCCGGTCTCCGGGTCGGTGTACGACACCGAGGGGTCGTCGGTGTCGACGTCGTGCAGCTCCACGTCCCGCACACCGAAACGGACGGCCCCGCCGCGCACGTCCGCGTACTCCCGCACCAGGTCCGTCACCAGCAACTGCTGTGGATAGACCCAGTGGTGAACCCCCGTCAGCTGCGCGTACTCGAACCGGTAGCGCTCCCCGGCGAACCGGAACTCGCACTCGGTGTGCCGCTGCGCCCGCTCCAGCAGCCGCTCGGCGAGGCCCCGCCGCTGCAGTCCGCGTACGGCCCACTCCTCGATCACCCCGGCCCGTGGCCGCTGCTCGATGAACTGACGGGTCTCGGTCTCCAGGACCAGACAGTCGACGGACGCCGCCCGCAGGATGTTGCCGACGGCGAGCCCGGCCGGTCCGGCGCCCACGATGACGACCGGGAAGCGCTGTGGGGTGCCGGAGTTGGGGTGGGGGGAGGTGGAGGTCACCCGAGCATTATGGGGTGGCCGAGGTGGGGAGGGGAGGGCTCCGGACTGGCCCTGTGCCCTGTCTAGTCCAGGCGCGGGATCTCGATCGCCGGGCAGCGGTCCATGACCATGTCGAGGCCGGCGGCGCGGGTGCGGTCGTACGCCGCCTCGTCGATGACGTCCAGCTGGAACCAGACGGCCTTGGCTCCCTTGGCGACCGCCTCGTCGGCGACCGGCCCCGCGAGGTCGCTGTTCACGAACACGTCGACCACGTCCACGTCGAACGGGATGTCCGCCAGGGAGGCATAGCCCGGCTCGCCGTGGACCGTCTCCGCCTTCGGATGCACCGGCACGATGCGCTTGCCGTAGCGCTGGAGGACGTCCGCGACCCCATATGCGGCACGCCGCTGGTTCGTGGACAGGCCCACGATGGCCCAGGTGTCGCCGAGCTCGGTCAGGATCTTGCGGACTGTCGCCGGGTCGCCGTACACGCTCGGCCTCCTTGGGTTCAGGCAGGGGCTGGTACTCCCGACAACAGCGGGCGGGGTGGGGTGATTCCCCTGCGGCGGGGGCCCGGTGCGGGTCAGGGGCGTCCCTCACCCGACGCCGAAGGGCTGCCCCCGGCGTTTCACAACTCCCCTTGTGCGACCCCTTGACAGCCCTTACCGGGCTCCACATGGTTGTTGCTCATGGTGAACGGAAGTGCATCATCCGCAACCGAGTCGGGCTGGTTGCCGCTCCGTCTCTCCCTCCCGCGGCGGTCTCTCCTCCGATCCGGCGTGCCCGCCGGCCCCCGGCGGACGTCGCCGACGAGTTCTCCACCTGCGGAAAGGACAAGCCGATGAGCCAGACCCGGGAAAGGGACGGCAGTCGAAGTCATCCCGTCGGGACCGATCCGTCCGAAGGCCCGGCGGCCCGCGTCGGTCCCCGGACCGACCTCGTCGTCTTCGGCGTCGCCGCGGCCCTCACCCTCGCCTTCGTCGTGTGGGGAGCGACGGCGACCGACACGCTGGAGAGCGTGTCCGGCACGCTGCTGGACGGGACGATCCGCAACGGCGGCTGGGCGTTCGTCCTCGCCGCCTCGGGCTTCGTGGTCTTCGCCCTGTGGCTGGCGATGAGCCGCTACGGGCGGATCACCCTGGGCGAGGAGGGCGAGCAGCCCGAGTTCCGCACCGTCTCGTGGATCGCGATGATGTTCAGCGCGGGCATGGGCATCGGCCTGATGTTCTACGGCGTCAGCGAACCGCTGTCGCACTTCGTCACGCCGCCGCCGGGCACCGACCCGGCCGACGCCAACGAGGCCATGGAGACCGCCATGGCCACCACCCTCTTCCACTGGACGCTCCACCCATGGGCGATGTACGCGGTGGTGGGTCTGGCCATCGCCTACAGCACCTTCCGGCGCGGACGCCGGCAGCTGATCAGTGCCGTGTTCACCCCGCTGATCGGCGAGAAGCGGGCGAACGGCTGGGGCGGCCGGGTCATCGACATCCTCGCCATCTTCGCCACCCTCTTCGGCTCCGCGGCCTCCCTGGGGCTCGGCGCCCTGCAGATCGGCAGCGGCTTCACCGGACTCGGCTGGATGGGAACGGTCGGCACCGGCCTGCTGGTCGCCGTGATCGCGGTGCTGACCGTGGCGTTCGTCGCCTCGGCGGTGTCCGGCATCGCCAAGGGCATCCAGTGGCTGTCCAACATCAACATGGTGCTGGCGGTGAGCCTGGCGGTCTTCGTGTTCCTGGTCGGGCCCAGCATCTTCATCCTCGACCTGCTGCCCACCTCCATCGGCGCCTTCGTCGGCGACCTGACCCAGATGGCCGGACGTACCGAGGCGTCGAGCGGCGAGGGCGTCGGCGACTGGCTGGCCGGCTGGACGGTCTTCTACTGGGCCTGGTGGATCTCCTGGACGCCGTTCGTCGGCATGTTCATCGCGCGCATCAGCCGGGGCCGGACCATCCGGCAGTTCGTGGGCGGCGTCATCCTGGTGCCCAGCACGGTCAGTCTGCTGTGGTTCGCGATCTTCGGCGGCTCGGCGATGCATCTGCAGGACGAGAAGCGCCTCAGTGACGCCTCCACCGCCCAGGGGCAGCTCTTCGACGTGCTCCAGCAGTACCCGGTCGCCACGGTGACCAGCGTCGTCGTGATGATCCTCGTCGGGATCTTCTTCGTCTCCGGGGCGGACGCCGCCTCGATCGTGATGGGTACGCTCTCGCAGCGCGGCTCCCTCGAACCGACCCGGGGCGTCGTGGTGTTCTGGGGCGTGCTCACCGGCGCGGTCGCCGCGATCATGCTGCTCATCGGCGGCGGCAAGGGCGATGCGCTCACCGGCCTGCAGAACCTCACCATCCTCGCGGCGGCCCCCTTCACCCTGGTGATGGTCGGCCTGTGCGTCGCGCTCACCCGCGATCTGAGCCAGGACCCGCTCATCATCCGCGGCCGCAAGGGCGAGGAGGCCATCGAGACGGCCGTCATCGCCGGCCATGAGAGGTACGACGGCGACTTCGAACTCCGTATCGGCCCCGCCGAGTGCGCGGATGACGCGGCCCCCTCCGCTCGCTGAACACTCGTCGCGCTCCTTGACCGCCGGTCGGTGCTCAAGGATGCTGTGTTGCGACACATGAGATGTGTCTCGTAATAAGAAACTCACTGAGCAGTATCTGCTTCAAGTCTCGAACCAGCCGAGGAGTGGCCATGACGCACCAGGTCCGTGCTGTCGTCGCGCGGGGCAAGGGCGCCCCCGTCAGCCTGGAAACGATCATCGTGCCCGACCCGGGTCCGGGTGAGGCGCTGGTGAAGATCGAGGCCTGCGGGGTCTGCCACACCGATCTGCACTATCGCGAGGGCGGGATCAACGACGAGTTCCCGTTCCTGCTGGGCCACGAGGCCGCGGGGGTCGTGGAGTCGGTGGGGGAGGGCGTCACCGACGTCGCCCCCGGTGACTTCGTGATCCTCAACTGGCGTGCGGTGTGCGGTCAGTGCCGGGCCTGTCAGCGCGGTGAGTCGTGGTACTGCTTCAACACCCACAACGCCAAGCAGAAGATGACCCTGCTCGACGGCACCGAGCTCTCGCCGGCGCTCGGCATCGGCGCCTTCGCGGAGAAGACGCTGGTCGCGGCCGGGCAGTGCACCAAGGTCGACCCGACCGCCTCGGCGGCCGCCGCCGGTCTGCTGGGGTGCGGGGTGATGGCGGGCATCGGCGCGGCCATCAACACCGGGAACGTCGGCCGCGGCGACTCGGTCGCCGTCATCGGCTGCGGCGGTGTCGGGGCCGCGGCGATCGCCGGGGCGAACCTGGCGGGCGCGGCGAAGGTCATCGCCGTCGACATCGACGACCGCAAGCTGGACACGGCCAGGAAGCTCGGCGCGACCCACACCGTCAACTCCAAGGACGCCGACGCGGTCGAGGCGATCCGCGAGCTGACCGGCGGCTTCGGCGCCGACGTCGTCATCGAGGCGGTCGGCCGCCCGGAGACGTACAAGCAGGCCTTCTACGCCCGCGACCTCGCCGGCACGGTCGTCCTGGTCGGCGTGCCGACGCCGGAGATGAAGCTGGAACTGCCGCTGCTGGACGTCTTCGGCCGCGGCGGCGCGCTGAAGTCGTCCTGGTACGGCGACTGCCTGCCGAGCAGGGACTTCCCGATGCTCATCGACCTCTATCTCCAGGGGCGGCTCGACCTGGACGCCTTCGTCACGGAGACCATCTCGCTGGACGAGGTCGAGAAGGCCTTCGAGCGGATGCACCACGGTGACGTGCTGCGCTCGGTGGTGGTCCTCTGATGGCCGCCCGCATCGAACGCCTCGTCACCTCGGGGACCTTCTCGCTGGACGGCGGCACCTGGGACGTCGACAACAACGTCTGGATCGTCGGCGACGACACCGAGGCGATCGTCATCGACGCCGCGCACGACGCCGACGCCATCGCCGCGGCCGTCGGCGGACGCACCCTGCGGGCCATCGTGTGCACCCACGCGCACAACGACCACATCGACGCCGCGCCCGAACTCGCCGAGCGCACCGGCGCCCCGGTCCTCCTCCACCCGGACGACCTGCCGCTGTGGAAACAGACCCACCCCGACCGGGCCCCGGACGCCGAACTGACCGACGGCCAGGCCATCTCGGTGGCCGGCGTCGAGCTGACCGTGCTGCACACACCCGGCCACGCTCCGGGGGCGGTCTGTCTGTACGCACCGGCGCTGGCGGCCCTCTTCAGCGGCGACACCCTGTTCGCCGGCGGACCTGGGGCGACAGGGCGGTCGTACAGTCATTTCCCGACCATCGTCGAGTCGATCCGGGACCGGCTGCTGACACTGCCCGCGGACACCGTCGTGCACACCGGACACGGTGACACGACGACCGTCGCCGCCGAGGCCCCGCACCTCCAGGAGTGGCTCGACCGCGGCTTCTGACGCCCCCCGGCGCCCCCACGCCCGCCGTATCGGCTCGCGGTCATCGCGAGCCGATACGGCGGGCTGCTGTTGTCTTATGTGAGTCGGGTTCTCCATGACGCAACGAGAAAATGGGCCGTAGAGCGCCTTCTGAATGCCTTGACAGCGGTTCGGGGCGACCCCAGACTGATGTTGCGCTTACCGCAATCCGTTTCGTTATACGCACCCGAGGTGTCATGATGATTCCCGCGTGCCGTCTCTCGGACCTTCCGCGAGGCGAGGCCCACCGGCTCGACATCGATCCGCCGGTGTCGGTGTTCCACACAGACGACGGCGAACTCTTCGCCCTCGACGACACCTGCACCCACCAGGACGCGTCGCTCGCCGACGGCTGGCTGGAGGGTCGCGAGGTGGAATGCCCGCTGCATGCTTCCAAGTTCGACCTCAGGACCGGCGCGGTCGACGCCCCGCCGGCCAAGCTGCCGGTCCGGACGCACGAGGTCCTTGTCGAGGACGACATGATCTACGTCCGGCTGTCCACGGACGCGCCCAACCTGCCGCCCTGCATCGCAGCCCGGCTCGCCGGAGGTCCCGCGTGAGGTCGGTCGCCGTCGTCGGCGCCTCGCTGGCCGGTCTGTCGGCGGCGCGCTCACTGCGGAAGCAGGGCTACGACGGCCGGCTGGTCGTCATCGGGGACGAGCTCCACCGTCCGTACGACAGGCCCCCGCTGTCCAAGGAGTTCCTGGCCGGCACGCTCGGCGAGGCCGAACTCGCCCTGGAGGCGCACGACGAGGACCTCGGGGCGCAGTGGCTGCTCGGCGTCCGGGCCGCCGGCCTCGACCACGCCAGGCGGGTTGTCCGGCTCGCCGACGGACGGGAGGTGCGGGCGGACGGCGTCGTCATCGCGACCGGCGCCGTGGCACGCACCCTCCCCGGTTCCGAAGGGCTCGCCGGAGTGCACACCCTGCGCACCCTGGACGACGCCCGCGCCCTACGGGACGAACTGGCCCGCGGCGGACGGCTGGTGGTGATCGGCGGCGGCTTCATCGGAGCCGAGGTCGCCTCCACCGCGTACGCCCTCGGGCTCGACGTGACCGTCGTGGAGGCGGCCCCGACCCCGCTCGCCGGACCGCTCGGCGAGACCATGGGCGCCATCGTCTCCGCCCTCCACGCCGACCACGGCGTACGACTGGAGTGCGGCGTGGGCGTCAAGGGGCTGAGCGGGGAGACCCGCGTCGACGCGGTCCTGCTGGAGGACGGCCGGACCGTCCCCGCCGACATCGTCGTCGTCGGTGTGGGCGCCCGCCCCTGCGTCGAGTGGCTGGAAGGCTCAGGCATCGCCCTGGACGACGGCGTCAAGTGCGGCGCCGACGGCCGCACCAGCCTGGCCGGCGTGGTCGCGGTCGGCGACTGCGCCAACTGGTACGACCCGCGCGCGGGCTTCCACCGCCGCGTCGAGCACTGGACCGGCGCGCGCGAGCGCCCCGACGCCGCGGTCGCCACCCTGCTGGCGGGCGGCGCGCTGGAACCGGGCGTGCCCCGGCCGCCGTACTTCTGGTCCGACCAGTACGGCGTGAAGATCCAGTTCGCCGGTCATGCGGCCGGCGCGGACAGCGTCACCATCGAGGCGGGCGCCGCGGACGACCGCGACGTCCTCGCCGTCTACCGGCGGGCCGGGAACCCGGTCGCCGTCCTCGGGATGAACCAGCCGCGGCTGTTCACTCGCTGGCGCAAGCAGCTCGCCGCCACCGCATCCTGACGTCGCCCGAATCCCGGCGTCGCCGCATCTTGACACCGCCCCAGCGGCATCCCATGCTGCGGTTGCACATCGCACGCAGCGTTGCACCATACACAACGCCGTCCGGAGTCGCTCTTCCCGGCGCGTGAATGCCCTCTCCACGACGTTCTCCCGAGGAGTGCACCGTGACCTCGACCAGCCTGCCGGACAGCCTGATCGCCACTCTTCCCGGCTCCTCCTACACGGACCCGGGGATCTTCGCCCAGGAGCAGGAGCGCATATTCGAGACCATGTGGTTCTGCGTCGCCCGCGCCTCCGAGCTGGCGAAGCCCGGTGCCTTCCGCACCGTCGACGTGGGCCGCGAGAGCATCCTCGTCACCCGGGCCCGGGACAACTCCGTCCGCGCGTACTTCAATGTGTGCCGGCATCGCGGCGCCAAGCTCTGCACGGAGGAGTCCGGCGAGGTCAAGCGGGCCTTCCAGTGCCCCTATCACGCCTGGACCTACGGCCTGGACGGCAAGCTCGTCGCGGCGCCCAACCTCACCAAGATGCCCGACGTGGGCCGCACCGAATACGGCCTGGTGAACGTGGCCGTACGGGAATGGCTCGGCTATGTCTGGGTCTGCCTCGCGGAGCAGCCGCCCTCCTTCGAGGAGCAGGTCATGGGCGAGATCGTCGACCGCCTCGGTGATGTGGAGTCGATCGAGCGCTACGGCATCGAGGACCTGTCCGTCGGCAAGCGGATCGTCTACGACGTGAAGGCCAACTGGAAGCTCATCATCGAGAACTTCATGGAGTGCTACCACTGCGCCACCATCCACCCCGAACTCACCGAAGTGCTCCCGGAGTTCGCGGACGGCTATGCGGCCCAGTACTACGTCGGTCACGGTGCCGAGTTCGGCGAGGAGGTCCAGGGGTTCACGGTCGACGGCTCCGAGGGACTGGACCGGATCCCGGGCGTGGCCGAAGGCCAGGACCGCCGGTACTACGCGATCACCGTCCGGCCGCAGGTCTTCATCAACCTCGTGCCCGACCATGTGATCTTCCACCGGATGTACCCGGTGTCCGTGGACCGCACGATCGTCGAGTGCGACTGGCTCTATCTCCCGCACGTCGTCGAGAGCGGCAAGGACGTCAGCCGGTCCGTGGAGCTGTTCCACCGGGTCAACCAGCAGGACTTCGACGCCTGCGAACGCACGCAGCCCGGAATGAGCTCCCGTATGTACGCCAAGGGCGGCGTGCTGGTGCCGAGCGAGCACCACATCGGCGCGTTCCACGACTGGGTGAACGAGCGCCTGGGCACCCCTCAGGCGTGACGTCAGG
>JABFVM010000179.1 GCA_013362785.1 Streptomyces sp.
CGGCCTCCTGCTCGGTCGGTTCGGCGACGCACGCGCCCGCGTGCCGCCGGGTCACCACGAAGCCCTCCGCCTCCAGGGTGCGCAGGGCCTCCCGCACGGGGACGCGGGAGACTCCGTAGCGGCGTGCGAGGAGTTCCTCGGTGAGCCGGCCGCCACGCTCGTAGACACCGGCGACGATGTCGTCCCGGATCGCCGTGCACACCGAATGCGCCGGAATACGCATGACCGACCTCCGCCTTAATCCCCGTGAAACGTCGACGAATGACGTGTGTTCAGTGACTCTATTGCAACCGGCCGGAATTTCCGACGGCGGGCCGGAATCCATGGATATTTTTTGGTCAGCCGATCGTCACCGAAACGCCGAAAGCCCCGGCTCGGGGAGCCGGGGCTTCGCGGGGTGTGCGGGTCAGATGTTCACGCCGTGCGAGCGCAGGTAGGCGACGGGGTCGATGTCGGAGCCGTACTCCGGCGAGGTGCGCGCCTCGAAGTGCAGGTGCGGGCCGGTGACGTTGCCGGTGGCGCCGGACAGGCCGATCTGCTGGCCCGGGGTGACGCGCTGGCCCACCGAGACGCCGATGGACGACAGATGGCCGTACTGGGTGTACGTCCCGTCGTTCATCTTGATCACGATCTGGTTGCCGTACGACCCGCCCCAGCCGGCCTCCACGACGGTGCCGGAGGCGACCGCGTGCACGGAGGTGCCGCTGGCGGCGTGGAAGTCGACGCCGGTGTGGCTGCCGGAGGACCAGACGGCGCCGCCGGCCATGTAGCCCGTGGAGACGTACGAGCCGGCTATCGGGGCGACGTACGACAGCAGGCGCTTGCGCTCGGCCTCGCGGGCGGCGCGCTCCTTGGCCTCGCGCTCCTGCTTGGCCTTCTCGGCCGCCTTCTTGCGCGCGGCCTCCTCGGCGGCCTTCTTCAGGGCGGCGGCCTCCTGGGCCGCCTCCTCCTGCGCGGCCGCCTGGTCGGCGATCTGGTCGGCGATCGAGTTGTCGATGGTGATGACCGGGATGAGGCCGGTCTGCTCGGCGGCGGGTTCGGCGGCGAGCGCCGGAGCGGCCAGAGTGCCTATGACACCGGTGGCGGTGAGAGCGGCGACGCCCGCCGCGCGGGCGGTGGTGCGCTCGAACCGGCCGGGACGACGGTGCTTCCCGGAGGCGCGGTTCTTCCCGGTGGCGCAGGTGAACGCCATGTAGAGGCTGGTCCTTTCCTTCCCTCTCGCCTACCGGGTTAGCTGACGGGTTCGGAGCAGGAAGGTCTCCTACGGGCCCCCTCGCTCTCGCGCGGGCGTCCGATTCACCCCAGGGACTTCGATGGGTCCCCGGCTCCCCTGGCTTGCGCCGTACGGGGACTCGGCGATGGCTGTCCGGTGCCGCGGACGCGGCGCACTGCCTGACGGACAGCCCGGAAGACGCTAAACGGGACATCTTTCAATCCCCAAACGGATCACGGGTTTTGTAGCGCATCCCACAGGCCAGACAGGCAACCTCTCCCTCAATTCGGGCATAAAGGGGCCCTGGTGACCGGTGGGTCACCAGGGCCCTACGCGCGCGTGCCGACGCCCGGCGCCGTGCCCGTCCGCTATTCGGCCGCCACGACGGTGACTTCGCCGATGCCGAGGGCCTCGACGGGCCCGCGGATCTCGGCGGCGTCACCGACGAGGATCGTCACCAGCCGGTCCACCGGGAAGGCGCTCACAGCCGCCGCGGTGGCCTCGACGGTGCCGGTCGCGGCGAGCTGCTGGTACAGCTTCGCCTGGTAGTCGTCGGGCAGATGCTGCTCGACCTGGTCGGCCAGGGTGTTCGCCACGGACGCGGCGGTCTCGTACTTCAGCGGCGCCACCCCGACGAGGTTCTGCACGGCGAAGTCCCGCTCGGCGTCGGTGAGGCCCTCGCCGGCTACGCCGCGCAGGACCTTCCAGAGGTCGTCCAGGGCCGGGCCGGTGTTCGGGGTGTCGACGGAGCCGCTGATGGCGAGCATCGACGCGCCCGTGCCGTCCGGGGCGGAGCGCAGGACCTGCCCGAAGGCGCGCACGCCGTAGGTGTAGCCCTTCTCCTCGCGCAGGACCTTGTCCAGGCGGGAGGTGAGGGTGCCACCGAGGCAGTACGTGCCGAGCACCTGCGCGGGCCACACGCGGTCGTGCCGGTCCGGGCCGATCCGGCCGATCAGCAGCTGCGTCTGGACGGCGCCGGGGCGGTCCACGATGACGACGCGTCCGGTGTCGTCGGCGGTCACCGGCGGGACCGGCCGAGGCTCGGCCGGGGAGCCGGTCCAGGCGCCAAGGGTATCGCCGAGCAGGGCGTCGAGGTCGACATCGGTGAGGTCGCCGACGACCACCGCGGTGGACGTGGCGGGCCGGACGTGCCGCTCGTAGAAGGCGCGTACGGCCGCGGAGTCGATGTTGCCGACCGTCTCCTCGGTGCCCTGGCGCGGGCGGGACATGCGCGAGGTCGCCGGGAACAGCTCCTTGGAGAGCTCCTTGGCCGCACGGCGCGAGGGGTTGGCCAGCTCGTGCGGGATCTCGTCGAGCCGGTTGCGCACCAGGCGCTCGACCTCGGCGTCCGCGAACGCGGGCGCCCTGAGGGCGTCGGCGAGCAGACCGAGCGCCTTGGCCAGGCGGGAGACGGGCACTTCGAGGCTGACGCGCACACCGGAGTGGTCGGCGTAGGCGTCGAGGGTGGCGCCGCAGCGCTCCAGCTCGGCGGCGAACTCCTCGGCGGTGTGCTTGTCGGTGCCCTCGGAGAAGGCGCGCGCCATGATCGTGGCGATGCCGTCCAGGCCCTTCGGCTCGGCGTCCAGGGGCGTGTCCAGGAGCACCTCGACGGCGATGACCTGCTGGCCGGGGCGGTGGCAGCTCAGGACCGTCAGGCCGTTGTCCAGCTTGCCGCGCTCGGGTGCCGGGAACGCCCAGGGCCGGGCCGCGCCGGCCTGGGGCTGCGGGTGGAAGTCCATGCTGGCGAGCTCGGTCACTGCGCCGACTCCTCGTTCTCGTCGGTGGTCTCGTCGGCCTCGGCTGCGGTCGGCTCGTAGACGAGCACCGCGCGGTTGTCGGGGCGCAGGCGGGCCTTGGCGATCGCCTGGACCTCCTCGGCGGTGACGTCGAGGACGCGCTGTACGGCGGTGAAGGCGAGCTGGGGGTCGCCGAACAGGACGGCGAACCGGCACAGTTCGTCGGCGCGGCCCGCGACCGTGCCGAGCCGGTCCAGCCACTCGCGCTCCAGCTGGGCCTGGGCGCGCTCCATCTCCTCGGCGGTGGGGCCCTCCTGCGCGAAGCGGGCGAGCTCCTCGTCGACGGCCGTCTCGATGACCGGGACCTCGACATCGCCGGAGGTCTTCACGTCCAGCCAGCCCAGGGAGGGCGCCCCGGCCAGACGCAGCAGCCCGAAGCCGGCCGCGACGGCCGTACGGTCGCGGCGGACGAGGCGGTTGTAGAGGCGGGAGGACTCGCCGCCGCCGAGGACGGTCAGCGCCAGGTCGACGGCGTCGCACTCGCGCGTGCCGTCCTGCGGGAGCCGGTAGGCGGCCATCATCGCCCGCGCGGGCACGTTCTCCTCGACGACCTCGCGCAGCTGCTCGCCGATGACGTCGGGCAGCGAGCCGTCGCGCGGCTCGGGCTTGCCGTCGTGGGCCGGGATGGAGCCGAAGTACTTCTCGACCCAGGCGAGCGTCTGCTCCGGGTCGATGTCGCCGACGATGGACAACACGGCGTTGTTCGGCGCGTAGTAGGTGCGGAAGAACGCGCGCGCGTCCTCCAGGCTGGCCGCGTCCAGGTCGGCCATCGAGCCGATCGGCGTGTGGTGGTACGGGTGTCCGTCCGGGTACGACAGCGCGGTCAGCTTCTCGAAGGCGGTGCCGTACGGGACGTTGTCGTAGCGCTGGCGGCGCTCGTTCTTGACGACGTCCCGCTGGTTCTCCAGGCCCTCCTCGTCGAGTGCCACCAGCAGGCTGCCCATCCGGTCGGCCTCCAGCCACAGCGCGAGCTCCAGCTGGTGGGCGGGCATGGTCTCGAAGTAGTTGGTGCGCTCGAAGCTGGTGGTGCCGTTCGGCGAGCCGCCCGCGCCCTGGACGAGCTCGAAGTGACCCGTGCCCTTCACGCTGCTGGAGCCCTGGAACATCAGGTGCTCGAAGAGGTGGGCGAGTCCGGTACGGCCCTTGACCTCGTGGCGGGAGCCGACGTCGTACCAGAGGCAGACCGCGGCGACCGGCGTGAGGTGGTCCTCGGAGAGCACCACGCGCAGGCCGTTGGCCAGGCGGTGCTCCGTCGCGGTGAGGCCGCCGGATTGTGCCTCCGGTGTGGCCGTGTGACCCATGGGCAAGGTGTCCTTCCGGTCGCGTGCACTGCGTTGCGCCGCGCAGTTCGGCTTAAAGTTCCTGCCACTGTATGCAGCGTCCGAAGGGTCGGCGAAGTTCCCGGTCAGAACGCCGTGCCGGTACGACGGCCAACGCGAGCCGGGGCAGGTGTGCGGCAGGGCGCTCCGGCACGTCGCCTCCGACCTCGGCGACGAGTGCCCGGTCGGCGGCCGCGCCCCCTCATCCACGGCGGCGTGCCGGTACCCTGCGATCACTCCGGGGAGTGAACGGTCGCGCGGCGCGGACTTGCCGCCGCGGATCCGTGCGCGTCTCTGCATCGACTGCGCGCGCGGGAGCAGGGGCGTCCGCGACACTTCTCGGACCCCGGCCGCGAGCCCAACATCGGGTCCTGGTCGGTCGTTGTCAGTGCCGCGGTCCACAATGGTCCGCGTCAGACCCGTCAAACGCTCGCGCGACCAGAAGACAGAAGGAGCCGGCAGCGATGGCCCGCCGCAGCACGAAGACCCCGCCGCCCGACGACTCGTACGAGGAGAAGATCCTCGACATCGACGTCGTCGACGAGATGCAGGGCTCCTTCCTTGAGTACGCCTACTCGGTCATCTACTCCCGAGCACTGCCGGACGCCCGTGACGGCCTGAAGCCCGTGCATCGCCGCATCGTCTACCAGATGAACGAGATGGGCCTGCGCCCCGACCGCGGCTATGTGAAGTGCGCCCGTGTCGTCGGCGAGGTCATGGGTAAGTTGCACCCGCACGGCGACGCGTCGATCTACGACGCCCTGGTGCGCATGGCCCAGCCCTTCTCGATGCGCGTCCCGCTGGTCGACGGCCACGGCAACTTCGGCTCGCTGGGCAACGACGACCCGCCGGCCGCCATGCGGTACACCGAGTGCCGGCAGGCCGCGGCGACGAGCCTGATGACCGAGTCGATCGACGAGGACACGGTCGACTTCGTCCCCAACTACGACGGCCAGGAGCGGGAGCCGTCGGCCCTGCCCGCCGCGTTCCCGAACCTCCTCGTCAACGGCTCCTCCGGCATCGCCGTCGGCATGGCCACGAACATGCCGCCGCACAACCTCGCCGAGGTCATCTCGGCCGCTCGCCATCTGATCCGCCACCCGAACGCGGATCTGGACACGCTGATGAAGTTCGTCCCGGGCCCCGACCTGCCCACCGGCGGCCGGATCGTCGGGCTCTCCGGCGTGCGGGACGCCTACGAGACGGGCCGCGGCACCTTCAAGATCCGCGCCACGGTCGAGGTCGAGACCGTGACCGCCCGCCGCAAGGGCCTGGTCGTCACCGAGCTGCCCTTCACGGTCGGCCCGGAGAAGGTCATCGCCAAGATCAAGGACCTGGTCGGCTCGAAGAAGCTCCAGGGCATCGCCGACGTGAAGGACCTCACCGACCGACAGCACGGTCTGCGCCTGGTCATCGAGATCAAGAACGGCTTCGTGCCGGAGGCGGTCCTGGAGCAGCTGTACAAGCTGACGCCGATGGAGGAGTCCTTCGGTATCAACAACGTCGCCCTGGTCGACGGCCAGCCCCTCACCCTCGGCCTCAAGGAGCTCCTGGAGGTCTACCTCGACCACCGCTTCGAGGTCGTACGGCGTCGCAGTGAGTTCCGCCGCAGCAAGCGGCGCGACCGTCTGCACCTGGTCGAGGGCCTGCTCACCGCGCTGGTGGACATCGACGAGGTCATCCGTCTGATCCGCTCCAGCGACAACAGCGCACAGGCCAAGCAGCGCCTGATGGAGCGCTTCTCCCTGTCCGAGATCCAGACCCAGTACATCCTCGACACGCCGCTGCGCCGTCTCACCAAGTACGACCGCATCGAGCTGGAGACGGAGAAGGACCGGCTCAACGAGGAGATCGCCGAGCTGACCCGGATCCTGGAGTCGGACGCCGAGCTGCGCAAGCTGGTCTCCTCCGAACTGGCCGCGGTGGCCAAGAAGTTCGGCACCGAGCGACGCACGGTCCTGCTGGAGACGGCGGGCTCACCGGTGGCCGCCGTACCGCTGCAGGTGGCCGACGACCCGTGCCGGGTCCTGCTGTCCTCGACGGGTCTGCTGGCCCGTACGGCGAACGGCGACCCGTTCGCGGACGACGGCGAGGCAAGGCGCTCCAAGCACGACGTGATCGTCTCGGCGGTGCCGGCCACGGCCCGCGGCGAGGTGGGCGCGGTGACGTCCACGGGCCGTCTGCTGCGGATCAACGTCGTCGATCTGCCGCAGCTGCCGGAGACGGCGTCGAGACCCAACCTCGCGGGCGGCGCGCCGCTGTCGGAGTTCGTCTCGCTGACGGACGGCGAGACCTTGGTCTGCCTGGCCACGCTCGACGAGTCCTCCCCCGGCCTGGCCCTCGGCACGGAACAGGGCGTCGTCAAGCGGGTCGTGCCCGACTATCCGTCCAACAAGGAGGAGTTGGAGGTCATCACCCTCAAGGAGGGCGACCGGATCGTCGGAGCGATCGAGCTGCGCACCGGTGACGAAGACCTGGTCTTCATCACGGACGACGCCCAGCTGCTGCGCTACCAGGCCTCGCAGGTCCGCCCGCAGGGCCGGCCCGCCGGCGGCATGGCGGGCATCAAGCTCACCGAGGGCGCGAAGGTCATCTCCTTCACCGCGGTGGATCCGGCGGTCGACGCGGTGGTCTTCACCGTCGCGGGCTCGCGCGGCACGCTGGACGACTCCGTCCAGACGACGGCCAAGCTGACCCCGTTCGACCAGTACCCCCGCAAGGGCCGCGCCACCGGCGGCGTCCGCTGCCAGCGGTTCCTGAAGGGCGAGGACTGTCTGGCGCTGGCCTGGGCGGGCCCCACTCCGGCACGCGCCGCGCAGAAGAACGGCACCCCGGCCGAGCTCCCGGAGATGGACCCGCGCCGCGACGGCTCGGGTGTCTCACTGCCGAAGACGGTGTCGGTGGTGGCCGGGCCGGTCTAGACCGACAGGTCGTCGAGACCCTGCTCGTCAGGGTCTTGTACGTAGCGCAGGACGCCCCACATGCCATGCTCGTCGGCGTGTGGGGCGTCGCTCTTGCACGCCTCCAGTTCCTTGGCCAGGGCGGCGGAGTCGATGCCGGAGCCGATGAGGACGAGCTGGGTGAGGCGGGTACCGGCTTCGGCGTCGTTGCGGTTGCCGTCGCCGGGCCACGGTTCCGGATAGAAGCGCAGGAACGGCCCGACGGCGTGCACGGCGTAACGGTTCGCGGTGTCGTACGGTCCGAAGTCGACGTATCCCTTGATCCTGTACAGCCCCTCCGGCCTGCTGTCCAGGAACGCCATCAGGCGGCGCGGGTCGAGGGGCGGTTCGGAGACGAAGGACAGGCTGTCGTAGGCGGTGTGCAGATGACCGTGGTGGTCGTCGCCTTCGGTTCCGCTCTCGGTTCCGCCTTCGGTTCCGTCGGCGCCGTCGCCGGTGTGCTCGTGCAGGTCGTCGAAGGAGAGCTGCCCGATGCGCTCCTCGCTGGGCCGGCAGTCGAAGAGGAACTCGGGGTCGATACGGCCGTAGGTGGCGGGGACGACGGCGGCGCGTTCGGCGAGATCGCGGACCAGTGCGAGGACACGCTCACCGTCCGCCGCCCGGTCGAGTTTGTTGACCACGACGAGGTCGGCGAGGGCGAGGTGCCGGTCGACCTCGGGGTGTTTGGCGCGCGTGTCGGCGAACTCGGCGGCGTCGACGACCTCGACGAGACCGCCATACACGATGCCCTGATGCTCACTGGCGAGCACCATGCGCACGAGCTCCTGCGGCTCGGCGAGCCCGCTGGCCTCGATGACGATGACGTCGATGCCGGTGCCGGGGTGGGCGAGCCGCTCCAGGTAGACGTCCAGCTCACTGGCGTCGACCGCGCAGCACAGACAGCCGTTGCCGAGGGAGACGGTGGAGTCGCCGAGTGCGCCGGCGACGGCCATGGCGTCGATCTCGATGGCGCCGAAGTCGTTGACGATGGCGCCGATACGGGTGCCTCCGCTGCGGTGGAGGAGGTGGTTGAGGAGGGTGGTCTTGCCGGAGCCGAGGAATCCGGCGAGTACGACGACCGGAATCTGCTGCGGACCAGGGCTCGGCTTACTCAACGTGCGACCTTTCTCACGCCGACGGGTGCACCGGCTCGCGGCTCGGCGCGCGTACGAGGATTGAATGCCGACCCAGGATACGAGCCGGAATAATCACCGCGAAGTGAACGATTGTTAGCAGCACTTGCCGGGCAGACGTTGGTCATGGCGCCGGAGCGTGCGACCCTCGCTTCCCTCTGTGCGCCTCCTCTCCGCCTCCCCGCCGATCAGAGCCGCTCGGCATTCTGGGAGACGGCAAGCGCCGCCCACCGCTCGCCGGTCCCCTCCCGTCGACCCGCACCCCGACGACCGGCGGACGGCCGCCTGATCGGGGGTAGTTGACATGGTCACACGGAAGCACTCGGCGAGGAGGCTGGGCTCCGCCGCACTCAGCCTGCTGCTCGCCACAGCCACGCTGGCGTCACGTCAGCGTCGTCGCGACGCGACACGCCTGGAGGAGCGGCGACTGGCACTTGAGGAGCTGGCGGTCCGCCGGAAGGCGTTGGCCCATCAGCAGCGGATGCACTGGGAGCTACTGGCCAGGGCGATCGACGATCCGTCACTCGCGGCCGTGATCGACACCTACGACAAGAGCATCCCGGCGGAGAAGCGACGTCAGTTTTTCTACGCCAACGCGTGGTACGTCCACCTCTACCACCTTTATCGGTCCGGAATCCTGAATCGCGAGGAACTGTACGAATATCTGCGCGAATTCTTTCAGAGCCCCGTATTCCGCGAATACTGGGAGGCGTCGAAGGCACAGCGCGCGACCCTGCACGAGTCGTCGGAGGAGGCCGGCATCGGGCGCATGGTCGACGGCCTGGTCAGGGACCTCGACGAAGCCGAGACGGACGAGTGGTGGGTGGTCGGTGAGCCGCCGTCCGATTGACAGGCGCAACCACGTCTTCACGGCCGCTACCACGTCGCCGATCAACCTGCCGCCCCGAGGACACGAGTGGGTGACTTTTGCTCCGGCCGCCACGAACGACCCGCCAAAGCCAGTACCGTTCCAGTAGGTTCTGTTCCCACCACTGTGCCCAGACCGGTAAGGAACGGTAACCCTTGAAAATCGTGCGCCGCATCGGTGTGCCGCCAAGCGCCCGAGGCAGTAACTCAGGAGCCAACTGCCCGGACGTTTTCGAGCTCAGTGACGGCAATTTCGCCGTCATCGGCACCGAGGCCACCGAGGCGCTTGATCCGGAACTGCCCGCCGATGCCGCCCGCGCCGACTACGAGCGCATCGTCATCGTCAGCCGCGAGACCCTCATCCGCGCCAAGGCAGACATCCCCGACGCCTGAACCCACCGCACGAGCACGCGTCCACCCCAGACCCGTACCGTCGCACTCCCCGGCCGCGCGCAACCGTTGAGCGAGCCGGGCCGCCCTCCCGGCGAGCAGCCGGCACCCCGTCACTGCTCGGTCCCGACCGATGAGGCCTGGAGCCAGAACGGCGCCAGGCCACACGTGTCTCTCAGGCCACCGTCTCCGGTCCCTCAGGCCACCGTCTCCGGTCCCTCAGGCCACCGTCTCCGGCACCTTCACCGGCGCCCCCGGACCCACGTACCGTGCCACCGGCCTGATGATCTTCGAGTCCTGTGCCTGTTCCAGGATGTTGGCGCTCCAGCCCACGACCCGTGCCGCGGCGAACGTGGGCGTGAACATCTCACGCGGCAGACCGCAGAGTTCCATGACCACGCCCGCGTAGAACTCGACGTTCGTATGGAGTTCCCGGCCGGGCTTCAGCTCGGCGAGGATCGCCTCCACACGGCGTTCGACCTCCACGGCGAACCCTACGCGCGGGCCACCGAAGCCCTCGGCGATCTCGCGGAGCATCCGGGAGCGGGGGTCCTCGGTGCGATAGACCGGGTGTCCGAAGCCCATGATGCGGTCGCCGGCGAGGACACGTTCACGGATCCAGGCATCGATGCGGTCCGGAGTGCCGATCGCGTCCAGCGTGTCCAGCGCACGACTGGGCGCACCACCGTGGAGCGGCCCCGACAGTGCACCCACGGCACCGACGAGACAGGCCGCGACATCCGCGCCCGTAGACGTGATGACGCGCGCCGTGAAGGTTGACGCATTGAATCCATGGTCGATGGTTGAGATCAAGTATTGCTCGACCGCCCGCGTCCGCTCCGGGTCGGGCTCCGAACCCGTCAACATGTACAGGTAGTTGGCCGCGTACGACAGATCCTCACGCGGCTCAACAGGATCAAGTCCGCCACCCAGCCGGTGCAGTGCGGTGAGCAACGTCGGTACGGCGGCGGCCGCGACGAGGGTGTCCCGGCGGCGCTCGCCCGCGTCGATGTCGTACACCGGCCGGAAGCCCTTGGCCGCGCCGAGCAGGGACAGCGCGGTGCGCAGGCCGGCCAGCGGGCCGGACCGTCCGCTCGCCGCCGCGATCGCGGGCAGGGCGGCCCGCACGTCGTCGGGCAACCGCCTCAGGGCGGCCGTCTCGGCGGCGAAGGCGGCGGCGCGCTCGGCGTCGGGCAGTTCACCGTGGACGAGGAGATGCCAGACGTCCTCGAAGGGGCGTGTCCGCGCGAGTTCGACGGCCGAGTACTGGCGGTAGTGGTAGAAGCCCTCGCCCCCTCGGACGTCGCCGACCTCGGTGTCGGTGACGACGACACCCGCGAGCCCACGCGGCACCTCTACGAGTGCGGTTGCTGACCTGTTGACGGACATGATTCCTCCCTGGACTTGATTCGACTGTCCATGCTTGACTAATTCTCTGTCAATATTGATTGAATCAATACAGCGATCAATGCCCGACGGCGTGGATACGGTGACCCCATGCGCGATCAAGAACCCGGCCCCGCGGGGCGGCGGCTGACCACCCAGGAGGCCGCCGAGCTGCTCGGCGTGAAGCCCGAGACCGTGTACGCGTATGTGAGCCGCGGTCACCTCAGCAGCCGCCGTGTGCCCGGCGGCCGGGGCAGCACCTTCGACGCGAAGGAGGTCGAGACCCTCGCCCGGCGCAACAGACGGGAGAGCGCGGGCGTCTCGGGATCCGGCGGCGAGCTGTCGGTGCGCACCCGCCTCACGTTGATCGACACCGACCGCTACTACTTCCGGGGCGTCGACGCGACCGAACTGGCCGCCCGGCACTCCTACGAAGAGGTCGCGGAGTGGCTGTGGACCGGCCGCCTGCGCCACGGCGTCACGTTCGCCGCGCCCGAGTCCTCCGTCACCGCCGCCCGCCACGCCGTCGACGCCCTGCCCGAACACGCAGGCCCCACCGACCGGTTGCGGGTAGCGGCGATCGCCGCCGCGGCGGCGGACCCGTTGCGCTTCGACCTGTCCGAGGAGGCCGTCCTCGGCACCGCCCGCATCCTCATCCCCACCCTGGTCGCCGCCCTCACCCGCCCGGGGTTCGCCTATCGCGACGAGGGCTCGCTCGCACATCGTCTGTGGAGCCGGCTGAGCGGACGGGACGCCGACGAAGCGGGCCTGCGGGTCCTGGACACGGCGCTCGCCCTTCTCGTCGATCACGACCTGGCAGCCTCGACCCTCGCCGTGCGGGTCGCGGCGTCGGCCCGCGCCCACGCCTACGCGGCCGTCTCCGCCGGGCTCGGCGTGATCGAGGGCCCGCTGCACGGCGCGGCCAGCGGGCTCGCCCACAAGCTGATCATGGAGGTGCTCGACCGGGGCGACGCCGGCCCCGTGATCGCCGAGGAACTGCGGGCCGGCCGGCGCATCCCGGGGCTCGGGCACCGCCTCTACCCCGGCGAGGACCCACGCGCGCGTGTCCTGTTCGAGCTCCTGGAGGAGATCCCGCACTCCGCCCCCGCACTCGCCGCGGCCCGCGACATCGTCGCGACGGCCGCCCGCCACACCCCGCTGCACGCCAATGTCGACCTGGCCCTGGCCGTGTTCACGGCGTCGTCCGCCATGCCATCCACGGCAGGCGAGACGATCTTCGCCGTGGCCCGTACGGCGGGCTGGATCGCCCACGCCCTGGAGGAGTACGGCGAGCGCCCGCTGCGCATGCGGCCGAGCGGGCACTACAC
>JABFVM010000001.1 GCA_013362785.1 Streptomyces sp.
CAGCACCCGGCCGTGCCGGTCGAGGTGTTCGTCGACCGGCAGGGTCTGCGCCTGCCATGCCTTGCCGCTGGCGTCGAAGACGGCCTGGAGCCGGTTGGATGCGGTCTCGTCCGGGCCGACGAGGCGGAAGTCCCGGCGGGCCCGGGTGTCCTTCATGACCTGGTGCAGGAGCTCGCCGAGGATGCGGGTCGGCTCGTGCAGGGTCGCGCCGGGCTTGTCGACCGGTACGGCGAAGGAGTCCAGGGACCGGATGGGCAGGTCGCGGACGAGGAGGCCGCCGTTGGCGTGCGGGGTGGCGCCCAGGCGCCTGGGGCCGTCCGGAACGCAGGCGAGGACGTCGGCGACGGGCCGTCCGTCCGGGTGGAACAGCTCCTCGGGGCGGTACGAGCGCAGCCATGCCTCCAACTGCCGTAAGTGTTCCGGGTTTTCGCGCACGGCGGCGAGCGGGACCTGGTGGGCGCGCCAGGTTCCCTCCACCGGCAGGCCGTCGACCTCGGCGGGGCCGGTCCAGCCCTTCGGGGTGCGCAGCACGATCAGCGGCCAGTGCACGCGCTCGGCGACACCGCCCTCGCGGGCCGAGCGCTGCATCAGGGCGATCCGGTCCAGCGCCTCGTCGAGGGCGAGCGCCATGGCGCGGTGTACGGCGGCGGGGTCGTCGCCGGTGACGTGGAGCGGCTCATGGCCGTATCCCCTGAGCAGCTGGTCGAGTTCGGCCGCGGGCAGCCGGGACAGCACGGACGGGTTGGCGATCTTGTAGCCGTTGAGGTGCAGGATCGGCAGGACGGCGCCGTCGTGCACCGGGTCCAGGAACTTGTCGGAGTGCCAGGAGGCGGCCAGCGGGCCCGTCTCGGCCTCGCCGTCGCCGATCACGCAGGCGACGAGCAGGTCCGGGTTGTCGAAGGCGGCGCCGTAGGCGTGGGCGAGGGAGTAGCCGAGTTCGCCGCCCTCATGGATGGACCCCGGAACCTCCGGCGCCACATGGCTCGGCACACCGCCCGGGAAGGAGAACTGCCGGAACAGCCGCTCCATCCCCTGGACGTCGCGCGGGACGTCCGGGTACGTCTCGCCGTAGCTGCCGTCCAGCCAGGATCCCGCCAGCACGGACGGCCCACCGTGGCCCGGCCCCCACACGCACAGCGCGTCGAGCCCCCGCGCCGTGATGACGCGGTTGAGGTGGGTGTACACGAGGTTCAGCCCCGGGGAAGTGCCCCAGTGACCGAGGAGCCGCGGCTTGATGTGCTCCGGTTTCAGGGGCTCGGTGAGGAGGGGGTTGGCCAGCAGGTAGATCTGCCCGGCAGCCAGGTAGTTGGCGGCGCGCCAGTGAGCGTCGAGGGTGCGCAGTTCGTCGTCGGAGAGTGGTGTGGCGTTCTGGCGGTGTTCCGTCTTGGACATGGGAACGCTCCGGAGGTCGTCGTTACTCGAACTACCGTGTTTTCAGGTCGAGTTGGCGTGCCAGGTGGAGATGGTGCGCCCGGCGGTGCCCCGCCACGGTGAGGCTCACGGAGCCCAGCAGCGCCTCGGTGACACCGCTGCGGCCGCGGGTCCCCGTCACCAGCAGGGAGGCGTTGCGGCTCTCCCGCAGCAGCACGTCCTCGGGTTCCTCGGGCACCGTGTCGGTGGAGACCTTCACGTCGGCCCGCAGACTGGGCCCGGAGCCGTCGACGCCGACGACGACCGGCAGGTCCGTCGCCCTCACCGGTCCGCGCCGAGGTCGAGGAGGATCCATGGCCCGCCGACGACTTGGCCGGGGCCGGGCTCGGGCCGGTCCTTGATGGCCAGGGGGTCTCCGAGGCCTCGTACGGCCGCTGCCTTCATGGTTTCTGCTCCTCGGTTCCTGTGTCAGTGGTGCGGTACGACGGCGACGGGGGCGGTGGAGTGGTGCAGGACGGCGTGGGTGACGGCGCCGATGTGGGCGCCGACCGGGCTGCGGCGGACGCGCTTGCCGACGACGACCAGGGAGGCTTCGTGGGACGCGTCGACGAGGTGGCCGCCAGGAGAGCCGTAGGGGGACTCCTCGACGACCTCGACGTCGGGGAACTTCGTGCGCCACGGCCGCATGGCCTCGGTCAGGGCGGCTGTCTCCCGCCGGGCCAGGGATCCGTGGAGTTCCAGGTCGGCGGGCAGACCGTAGGCGTAGTACGGCGGCGGGTTCCAGCCGTGGACGACCCGCAGCGTGGTGCCGCGGCGGGAGGCGGCGGCGTACGCGAACTCGATCAGTTCCTCGTCGGGGCTCTCGATGTCGAGGCCGAGGACGACCGGCCGGAACCGGGTCGCGGCGGACGGGATGCCGGCGGGGTCCGGCTCGTGCTCGTCGGCGGCCTGCTGGTCGGCGCGGACCAGGACGACCGGCCGCTCGGCGTGCGCCACGGCCGACAGTCCCACGGAGCCCAGCATGAAGCCGCCGATGCCGCTGAGTCCGCGTGAGCCGAGGACCAGCAGTTCGGTGCCCTTCGCCGCGCCCACCAGCAGGTCGGCGGGCCGGCCGGACAACTGCTCGGTGATCACGTCGAGGCCGGGGTGGCGTACCTGGATGCCCTCCGCCGCGTCCCGGGGGATCCGCTCGGTCCAGTGCTGCTGAGTCTCGGCGCCGAGCAGCGGTGCCTGAGCGATCGGCGTCGGCACCGGCTCCCAGACGTGCACCAGCTTCAGCGGCACGCCGAGCAGCCGTGCCTCGCGGGCCGCCCACTCGGCCGCGGCACGGCTCTCGCGCGAGCCGTCCAGGCCGACGGTGACGGTGCCGGTGCCGGTGCCGGTCATGATCCCTACCTCCGGAATCGGTGGTCCCGATTCGAGCTTGGTCCTCGGATGCCGCGGGCGGCAGGGGCCGCAGGTCCCTGCAAGGGGCCGACCGGCCCTGGCCGGGTGCCGGGC
>JABFVM010000221.1 GCA_013362785.1 Streptomyces sp.
GAGCGACACCACCGATCTGATGGGCGCACGTGTCGAGGAGACCGCTGCCGCGCCCGCCACGGACGCCTCCGCGCCTGCCACCGGTGCAGGCTCCCGGCGGCGCCGCGGTACCGGCCTTGAGGGCATGGTGCTGGCAGAGCTGCAGCAGGTCGCATCCGGCCTCGGCATCAGGGGCACCGCGCGCATGCGCAAGAGCCAGCTGATCGAGGTCATCAAGGAGGCGCAGGCCGGGGGAGGTGCCGCGGCTCCCAAGGCGGAGGCCGCCACCGAGACCAAGCCCAAGCGCCGCGCCACCTCCAAGGCTCGTACCGGCGAAGACGCCGAGAAGAAGGCGGAGAAGGCGGCTGAGGCCCCCGCCGAGAAGGCCGTGGCCCAGCAGCAGATCGAGATTCCCGGCCAGCCGGCCAGCGAGGACGCGCCGGCCGAGCGTCGCCGTCGCCGCGCCACCGCCGAGGCGGGCGCCCCCGAGACGGTCGCCGCCGAGGCCAAGAGCGAGCCGAAGGCCGAGACGCCCGCGCAGTCGCAGGCCCAGCAGGGCGACGCCAAGGGTGACGCCGGTGAGGGCGGCGAGGGCCGCCGTCGTGACCGCCGTGAGCGCGGCCGCGACCGTGACCGCGGCGACCGTGGTGACCGCGGCGACCGCGGTGACCGTCGCAAGGGCGACGACCAGCAGGGCGGGGGCCGTCAGGACCGCCAGCAGGGTCAGCAGCAGGGCGGGGGCCGTCAGGACCGCCAGCGCGACAACGGCCCGCAGGACGACGACGACTTCGAGGGCGGCCGTCGTGGGCGTCGCGGGCGCTACCGGGACCGCCGTGGCCGTCGTGGCCGCGACGAGATGGGCGGCCAGGAGCCGCAGATCAACGAGGACGACGTCCTGATCCCGGTCGCGGGCATCCTGGACATCCTCGACAACTACGCCTTCATCCGTACGTCGGGCTACCTGCCGGGCCCCAACGACGTGTACGTCTCCCTCGCCCAGGTCCGCAAGAACGGCCTGCGCAAGGGCGACCACATCACCGGTGCGGTCCGTCAGCCCAAGGAAGGCGAGCGGCGCGAGAAGTTCAACGCGCTGGTGCGTCTGGACTCCGTCAACGGCATGGCGCCCGAACACGGCCGCGGCCGCCCGGAGTTCAACAAGCTGACGCCGCTGTACCCGCAGGACCGGCTCCGTCTGGAGACCGACCCGGGCGTGCTGACCACCCGCATCATCGACCTCGTGTCGCCGATCGGTAAGGGCCAGCGCGGTCTGATCGTGGCCCCGCCGAAGACCGGCAAGACCATGATCATGCAGGCGATCGCCAACGCGATCACGCACAACAACCCCGAGTGCCACCTGATGGTCGTCCTCGTCGACGAGCGTCCGGAAGAGGTCACCGACATGCAGCGGTCGGTGAAGGGCGAGGTCATCTCCTCGACCTTCGACCGCCCGGCCGAGGACCACACCACGGTCGCCGAGCTCGCCATCGAGCGCGCCAAGCGCCTGGTGGAGCTGGGTCACGACGTCGTCGTACTGCTCGACTCGATCACGCGTCTGGGCCGTGCGTACAACCTCGCCGCCCCGGCCTCCGGCCGCATCCTGTCCGGTGGTGTCGACTCGACCGCCCTGTACCCGCCGAAGCGCTTCTTCGGTGCGGCCCGCAACATCGAGGACGGCGGCTCGCTGACCATCCTCGCCACCGCGCTGGTGGACACCGGGTCCCGCATGGACGAGGTGATCTTCGAGGAGTTCAAGGGCACCGGCAACATGGAGCTCAAGCTCGACCGGAAGCTCGCCGACAAGCGCATCTTCCCGGCGGTGGACGTGGACGCGTCCGGTACCCGTAAGGAAGAGATCCTGCTCGGCAACGAGGAGCTCGCCGTCGTCTGGAAGCTGCGGCGTGTGCTGCACGCGCTGGACCAGCAGCAGGCCATTGAGCTGCTTCTCGACAAGATGAAGCAGACCAAGTCGAACGGCGAATTCCTGATGCAGATCCAGAAGACGACGCCGACCCCCGGCAACGGCGACTGATCAGAAGCGATCAGAGAAAGGCCGCCCCCCGTCAGACAGTGACGGGGGGCGGCCTTTCGGCGCTGATAGGGACGGGCGCATCAGTGCGCCCCTTCCTACTCATGCATCCCTGGGGGGACTTCCTTGACCACCACTCCGTCCGGCAGCGGTCGTCACAGACGCCGGATCCGTATCGGGCTGCCCGTCGCCGCCGTCGGTGTCGCCGCGGCCGTCGCCGCCGCGCTGCTGACCTCGTCCGCGGGGGCCGCCACCGCACAGCCCAGGCCCACCGTGAAGCCCGCCACCCGTTCGGTCTCACTGACCGAGCTGGAGCGGCGGGTCGCCGGGGCCGTCGCCGGCGACGACGTCGCGGGGGAGACGTCGAAGAAGTCGACGTACAGCACCGGCACCAACAGCTCCTCCGGTGACTCCACGGTGAGCCCCATGGTCATCGGCGGCACCACCACGAGCATCACCTCCGCGCCCTGGATGGCGCAGCTCTGGTACTACGACGACAAGGGCACCACCGACGAGGCCGACGACCTCGGCTTCTTCTGCGGGGGCGCCGTCGTCGCGCCGACGAAGATCCTGACCGCCGCGCACTGCGTCAAGGGCTACGACTGGTACAACTACGGCGCCGTCGTCACCGGCACCGCCCAGCTGCCCACCACCGACGACGCCGGCAACAGCGACCTGCACGGCGGCACCGTCACGCTGCCGCACCGGCAGTGGAACCACCCGTCGTACAACGCGACGACGATCGACAACGACATCGCCGTCATCACGCTGGCCAACGCCGTCAAGGCGACGCCGATCCGTATGACGACGTCCGGTGACACCGCCTCGTACGCGGCCGGGACGAGCGCCAAGGTCTACGGCTGGGGCCGTACCAGCTCCACCACCCAGGACGTCTCCCAGACGCTGAAGACGGCCACCCTGCCCGTCCAGTCCGACAGCACCTGCACCGGCTACTACGGCACCGAGTTCATCAAGGGCCACATGGTCTGCGCGGGCAATCCGGCCAGCGGCAGCGACAGTGGCACCACCTCCGCCTGCAACGGCGACTCCGGCGGGCCGCTCGTCGTGAACGGACGGATCGTCGGTGTGGTGTCGTGGGGCGTGCAGGACTGTGTGGCCAAGGGGGCGTACAGCGTCTTCTCGAAGGTCAGCAGCTACGTCGGTGCCGCCTATCCGCGGGTCGACGACACCAACATCAGTGGTGACCACCGGGCCGACCTGTGGCTGCGCAACGCCTCCACCAAGACCGGCTACTCGAAGGACTCCAACGGCACGTCGTTCGCCGCGCGCGAGTCCTGGGGCAACTGGGACGGCGTCAACGTCGTCCTGCAGACCGACCTCGACCGGGACGGCTACCAGGACCTGGTGTACCGGCGCAGCTCCGACGGCGACGTGTTCTGGTCGCACTACGTGCAGTCCAGCGGCAGCTGGGCCACCAAGCAGATCGCCGACAACTGGAAGACCCGCACCCGTATCGTCACCCCGGGTGACGTCACCGGCGACTACCTGCCCGACCTGCTCTCGGTCGACTCCGGCGGCTACCTGTGGATCTACCCGGGCAAGGGCAACGGCACGTTCGGGACCAGGGTGAAGGTCGGCTCCGGCTGGAACCAGTACAACTCCCTGCGCGGACACGGCGACTTCACCGGTGACGGCAAGACCGACCTGATCGCACGCCAGAGCAGCACGGGCTACGTGTACCTGTACAAGGGCACCGGCAAGTCCGGCACCGGCGCCTTCTCCACCCGGATCAAGGTGCGCACCTGGGCCAGCTACAACGGCTTCGACGCCGCCGGTGACGTCACCGGCGACGGCAAGGCCGACTTCCTGGCCCGCAACTCCTCCGGCACGCTCTATCTGTACCCGGGCACCGGAAAGGCGACCAGCGAGATCTTTGCCACACCGAAGTCCGTCGGCACCGATTACAAGCAGTACGACATCTTCGGCTGAAATCGCAGGTGAGGCGGGTACACCCGGTATCACCGACTACGCACTGTGCCCACTGCCCCCAGGCGGTGGGCACAGTCCGTTGTGCAACCCTTTCCCGGGTTTCCCCGTCTGACCGGACGGGGTGACGATGGTGTGGTACGGGCCCAATTGACCACGCCTGACCCTGACAGCAGGGGGTAACCGATCGGATCAGAACCGAGGAGCTCATGTCCGCCGAGAGCACGCCGGAACCCGGCATACCGGGTGACACCGGCACCGCAGGTCCACGCAATCGCGCCAAGGGCCGCCGTCGCAAGCCCCGCGACAAACGCAAGGGCCTGATGATCATGGCCTGGACGGCCGCCGGGATCGTGGTCCTGGGCGGGACCGGCGCCGGGTACCTGTACTTCAAGCTCAACGGCAACATCAAGAGCGTGGACATCGACCAGGCCCTCGGTACCGACCGGCCGCAGAAGGTCGACAACGGCTCGGAGAACATCCTCGTCCTCGGCTCGGACACCCGCTCCGGCGGCAACAAGAAGCTCGGCGGAGGCACCGACGACGGCAGTGCCCGCTCGGACACGGCGATGATCGTGCACGTCTACGAGGGCCACAAGAAGGCCAGCGTGGTCTCCATTCCGCGCGACACCCTGATCGACCGCCCCGAGTGCACCGACACCGACGGCAGGACGCACCGGGCGGCCTCGGGCGTGATGTTCAACGAGTCGTACTCCACGGGCGGTGCCGCCTGCGCCGTGAAGACCGTCGAGTCGTTCAGCGGTGTCCGCATGGACCACTACCTGGAGGTCGACTTCGCCGGCTTCCAGAAGCTCATCGACGAGCTCGGCGGCGTCGGGGTCACCACCACCAAGGACATCAGCGACCCCGACAGCCACCTCGACCTCAAGGCCGGCACCCACCAGCTCACCGGCAAGCAGGCACTCGGCCTGGTCCGCACCCGGCACGGCGTCGGCGACGGCTCCGACCTCGGCCGTATCCAGCTCCAGCAGGCCTTCATCAAGGCGCTGATCAACCAGGTCAAGGACATCAACCTGTTCGGCAACCCCAAGCGGCTGTACGACCTGGCCAACACCGCCACCAAGACGGTCACCACCGACTCCGACCTCGGCTCGGTCAACAAGCTCATGTCCTTCGCGGGCGGCCTCAAGGGCATCAGCTCCAAGAACATGAACATGGTCACGATGCCGGTCCAGTACGACCCGGCGGACCCGAACCGCGTGATCGTGGCGAAGACCAAGGCCCAGCTGGTGTGGGACGCCCTGAAGGCGGACAAGGCGATCCCGAAGGCGGCGACCGAGGGCACCGCCACCGGTGACGCCAAGGGCGTCGTCAACGCCGGCTGAGGCCCGCGGGGAATATCCGGCGAGGGCCCCCGGTTTTGGGGGATGGCCCCAGTCCTGGCAGACTGGTACGTCGGCCCCGGTTCACGCTCCCGCACCCCGCGGTAGCGACCCGGTGCCCTCCCGAAACTAGGAGACACCTTGAAGCGCGACATCCACCCCGCGTACGTCGAGACGCAGGTCAGCTGCACCTGTGGCGCGTCGTTCACCACCCGTAGCACGATCGAGAGCGGCACCATCCGTGCCGAGGTCTGCTCCGAGTGCCACCCGTTCTACACGGGCAAGCAGAAGATCCTCGACACCGGTGGCCGTGTGGCCCGCTTCGAGGCCCGCTTCGGCAAGGCCGCCGGCTCCAAGAAGTAGCGAGCCCCATTTCGCCGGTCCACGGTCGCGCCCTCTCACAGGCGTGCCGGGACCGGCGTTTTTGGTCGCCCGCCCTGCACAGACGTATTCCACACAGGAGCCCAAGATGTTCGAGGCCGTCGAGGACCTGGTCGCTGAGCACGCCGACCTGGAGACGAAGCTCGCCGACCCGTCGGTCCACGCCGACCAGGCGAACGCGCGCAAGCTGAACAAGCGCTACGCCGAGCTCACCCCGATCGTCGCCACGTACCGCTCCTGGAAGCAGACCGGCGACGACATCGAGACGGCGAAGGAATTCGCCGCCGACGACCCGGACTTCGCCGCCGAGGTGAAGGACCTGGAGAAGCAGCGCGAGGAGCTGACCGAGAAGCTGCGCCTGCTGCTGGTCCCGCGTGACCCGAGTGACGACAAGGACGTCATTCTGGAGATCAAGGCCGGTGCCGGCGGTGACGAGTCCGCGCTGTTCGCGGGTGACCTGCTGCGCATGTATCTCCGCTACGCCGAGCGCGTCGGCTGGAAGACCGAGATCATCGACTCCACCGAGTCCGAGCTCGGCGGCTACAAGGACGTCCAGGTCGCCGTGAAGACCAAGGGCGGCCAGGGTGCCACCGAGCCGGGGCAGGGCGTCTGGGCGCGGCTGAAGTACGAGGGCGGTGTGCACCGCGTGCAGCGGGTGCCGGCGACCGAGTCCCAGGGCCGTATCCACACCTCCGCGGCCGGTGTGCTGGTCACGCCGGAGGCCGAGGAGATCGACGTCGAGATCAACCCGAACGACCTGCGTATCGACGTGTACCGGTCGTCCGGCCCGGGCGGCCAGTCCGTCAACACCACCGACTCCGCCGTGCGCATCACGCACATTCCCACCGGAGTCGTCGCCTCCTGCCAGAACGAGAAGAGCCAGCTGCAGAACAAGGAGCAGGCGATGCGTATCCTGCGCTCCAGGCTGCTCGCCGCGGCGCAGGAGGAGGCGGAGAAGGAGGCCGCCGACGCCCGCCGCAGCCAGGTCCGCACCGTCGACCGCTCCGAGAAGATCCGCACCTACAACTTCCCGGAGAATCGCATCTCGGACCACCGAGTCGGCTTCAAGGCGTACAACTTGGACCAGGTCCTGGACGGCGACCTCGACTCGATGATCCAGGCCTGCGTCGACGCGGACTCGGCCGCCAAGCTCGCAGCCGCGTAAAGGACGTACGAGCAAGTACCGGAGGACATGCGTGCAGCCAACATTTGGGGGGCGACCCTCAAGTCCCCGCAGCGTGCTGCTCGCTGAGGTAGCCCAGGCCACCCAGCGGCTGGCCGACGCCGGCGTGCCCTCGCCGCGCAACGACGCGGAGGAGCTCGCCGCCTTCGTGCACGGCGTGAAGCGGGGCGCGCTGCACTCCGTGCAGGACGCGGACTTCGACGCCCGCTACTGGGAGGTCATCGCCCGCCGCGAGCAGCGCGAGCCGCTCCAGCACATCACCGGGCGGGCCTACTTCCGGTACCTCGAACTCCAGGTGGGGCCGGGCGTGTTCGTGCCCCGCCCCGAGACCGAGTCGGTGGTCGGCTGGGCCATAGACGCCGTGCGCGCGATGGACGTCGTCGAGCCCTGCATCGTCGACCTGTGCACCGGCTCCGGCGCCATCGCGCTCGCCCTCGCCCAGGAGGTCCCGCGCTCCCGCGTGCACGCCGTGGAGCTGTCCGAGGACGCCCTGCAGTGGACGCGCAAGAACGTCGAGGGGTCCAGGGTCGACCTGCGGCAGGGCAACGCCCTGGACGCCTTCCCCGACCTCGACGGCCAGGTCGACCTGGTCATCTCCAACCCGCCCTACATCCCGCTCACCGAATGGGAGTACGTCGCTCCCGAGGCGCGGGACTACGATCCCGAACTCGCCCTGTTCTCCGGCGAGGACGGGCTCGACCTCATCCGTGGCCTGGAGCGGACCGCACACCGTCTCTTGCGCCCCGGCGGGGTCGTCGTCATCGAGCACGCCGACACCCAGGGCGGTCAGGTGCCGTGGATCTTCACCGAGGAGCGGGGCTGGGCCGACGCGGCCGACCATCCCGACCTCAACAACCGACCGAGGTTCGCGACCGCCCGCAAGGCGCTGCCGTGACCGCCCCGCAGACTTCGATCCCGCAGTACGTGTACTTCGTGTACGAGGAGGCCCGCTAGACATGGCTCGGCGATACGACACCAACGACGCGACGGACCGTACGACCGGCCTGCGCGAAGCCGCGTCCGCCGTCCGCCGGGGCGAGCTCGTGGTCCTCCCGACCGACACGGTCTACGGCATCGGCGCCGACGCGTTCGCCAAGGAGGCCGTCGGCGATCTGCTGGAGGCCAAGGGGCGGGGCCGCAACATGCCGACCCCTGTGCTGATCGGCTCCCCGAACACGCTCCACGGTCTCGTCACCGACTTCTCCGAGCTGGCCTGGGAACTGGTCGACGCGTTCTGGCCGGGCGCGCTGACGCTGGTCGCCAAGCACCAGCCGTCGCTGCAGTGGGACCTGGGCGACACCCGGGGCACGGTTGCCGTGCGCATGCCACTGCACCCGGTCGCCATCGAGCTGCTCACCGAGGTCGGCCCGATGGCGGTGTCGTCGGCCAACCTCACGGGGCACCCGGCGCCGGAGGACTGCGACTCCGCGCAGGAGATGCTCGGCGACTCGGTCTCCGTCTACCTGGACGGCGGCCCGACGCCCGGCAACGTCCCGTCGTCGATCGTCGACGTCACCCGCGAGATCCCGCTTCTGCTGCGCGCGGGCGCCATCTCGGCGGAGGAGCTGCGGAAGGTCGTACCCGACCTTGAGGTGGCGAATTGACAGCCCCCAACGCGGGGCGTGGCATAGGCAACGGGGAAAGCGCGGCGGAGATCACCACGACGTTCGTCGGACTCCCGCGCGACAGCTTCCGCATCCTCCACGTCAGCACCGGCAATGTGTGCCGCTCACCGATCACCGAGCGGCTGACCCGTCATTTCGTGACGCAGCGCCTCGGTGTGCTCGGCGGCGGGCTGATCGTGGAGAGCGCGGGCACCTGGGGCCATGAGGGCGCGCCCATGGAATCCAACGCGGAGACCGTCCTCGCCGACTTCGGCGCGGACGCCTCCGGCTTCGTCGGCCGCGAGCTCCTCGACGAGCACGTGATCCGCGCCGACCTGGTCCTCACGGCCACCCGCGACCATCGCGCCCAGGTCATCTCCATGGGTCATTCGGCGGGCCTGCGCACCTTCACCCTCAAGGAGTTCACCCGCCTGGTGAAGGCGATAGACCCCGCGACGCTGCCTCCCCTGGAGGACGGCGTGGTCCTGCGCGCACGCGCCCTGGTCCGCGCCGCCGCGGCTCTACGCGGGTGGCTCCTGGCCCCCACGGCGGAGGCGGACGAGGTGTACGACCCGTACGGGGCGCCCCTGACGTTCTTCCGGTCGATCGGGGACGAGATACACCAGGCGCTGGATCCGGTGGTGACGGCTCTGACCGGGGTGCCGGCGCGCGCTTGATGCGGCGCGATGAGCCGGCGGACGGAGTCCGGCGCGGCGGCTCGATGCCCGGGAGGCCCGCCAGGGCCGAGCGGTGCGAGAGGCGCGTCAGAGATTGGGCTCCGGTCGTCACAGTGCTCACCGGAGTACCCGCGAGGGCGTAACAACCGGGCGCCCCTGCCGCCCCGGGCCTACATTGGACGTACGTCACCACAGCTCGTGAGCTGAAGAGGTGCGCCGGTGTCCCGGGCATCCCGCAGGCGAGCGAGCCATCAGCAGCGTCGCACGCCCGGAGCCCACCATGTCGGTCACCCATACCCTCGCGGCCGATGTCCTGCGCGGCCAGGACCCGCAGCTCGCCGACATCCTGCTCGGTGAGCTGGACCGGCAGTCGACGACGCTCCAGCTCATCGCCGCCGAGAACTTCACCTCGCCCGCCGTACTGGCGGCCCTCGGATCGCCGCTGGCCAACAAGTACGCGGAGGGCTACCCGGGCGCCCGGCACCACGGCGGGTGCGAGATGGTCGACGCCGCCGAACGGCTCGCCGTGGAACGCGCCAAGGCGCTGTTCGGGGCCGAGCACGCCAATGTGCAGTCCCACTCCGGCTCTTCGGCCGTCCTCGCCGCGTACGCCGCCCTGCTGCGCCCCGGCGACACCGTCCTCGCCCTCGGACTGCCGTACGGCGGCCATCTCACGCACGGCTCGCCGGCCAACTTCTCCGGCCGCTGGTTCGACTTCGTCCCCTACGGCGTCGACGCGGAGACCGGGCTCATCGACCACGACCAGGTGCGCGCCCTGGCCCGGGGCCACCGGCCCAAGGCGATCGTGTGCGGCTCCATCGCCTACCCCCGGCACATCGACTACGCCTTCTTCCGCGAGCTCGCCGACGAGGTCGGGGCGTACCTCATCGCCGACGCCGCCCACCCGATGGGGCTTGTCGCCGGGGGAGCGGCGCCGAGCCCGGTGCCGTACGCCGATGTGGTGTGCGCCACCACCCACAAGGTGCTCAGGGGCCCGCGCGGCGGCATGATCCTGTGCGGCGCGGACCTCGCCGAGCGCGTCGATCGCGCCGTTTTCCCCTTCACCCAGGGCGGCGCCCAGATGCACACCATCGCCGCCAAGGCCGTCGCGTTCGGCGAGGCGGCAACACCGGAGTTCGCCGCGTACGCCCATCAGGTGGTCGCCAACGCGCGAACCCTGGCGGCCGGGCTGGCGGCGGAGGGACTCGTCGTCACCACGGGCGGCACCGACACCCACCTCATCACCGCCGACCCGGCCCCGCTCGGCGTCGACGGCCGCACGGCGCGCGGGCGGCTCGCGGCGGCCGGGATCGTGCTGGACTGCTGCGCGCTGCCGCACGGCGACGCCCGTGGCCTGCGCCTGGGCACGGCGGCCGTGACCACCCAGGGCATGGGCGAGGAGGAGATGGTGTGGCTGGCCGCTCTGGTCGGGGGCGTGCTCAGGGAGGAGACCGAAAGTCCGAAGGCTCGTGAAGAAGTGCGGGAGCTGGCCGGTAGATTTCCGCCGTATCCCGGCTGAGGCGGGGTAGACGCACCCGCATACACAGCCACGCGTGCAACCATCGTCGCTACCCGGAAGTCCCCACACATATGCGTCGCGTATGTGTACGTCGCTAGGGTGTGGGGCTGAGATGGCCAGCGAGACTTGTGGGGAAGCCCGTGCGTGAATACCTGCTGACGCTCTGCATCACGGCCGCGGTGACGTATCTGCTGACAGGGCCGGTACGTAAGTTCGCGATCGTGGCCGGAGCGATGCCGGAGATCCGGGCACGTGACGTGCACCGGGAGCCCACTCCGCGGCTCGGCGGGATCGCGATGTTCTTCGGCCTGTGCGCCGGCCTGCTGGCCGCCGACCACCTCACGAACCTCAGTAGCGTCTTCGAGAACTCCAACGAACCGCGGGCGCTGCTCTCCGGAGCGGCGCTCATCTGGCTGATCGGCGTCCTGGACGACAAGTTCGAGATCGACGCCCTGATCAAGCTGGGCGGCCAGATGATCGCCGCCGGCGTCATGGTCATGCAGGGTCTGACGATCCTGTGGCTGCCGATCCCGGGCTTCGGCTCGGTCGCGCTGACCCAGTGGCAGGGCACCCTGCTCACCGTCGCCCTGGTCGTCATCACCATCAACGCGGTCAACTTCGTCGACGGCCTCGACGGCCTCGCGGCCGGCATGGTCTGCATCGCCTCGGCCGCGTTCTTCCTCTACGCCTACCGGGTCTGGGTGTCGTACGGCATCGAGGCCGCGGCCCCGGCCACCCTGTTCGCGGCGATCCTGATGGGCATGTGCCTGGGCTTCCTGCCGCACAACATGCACCCGGCGCGGATCTTCATGGGCGACTCCGGCTCGATGCTCATCGGCCTGGTCCTGGCGGCGGGCGCGATCTCCATCACGGGCCAGGTCGACCCGGACGCGCTGAAGCTGTTCGCGGGGTCGGAGAAGGCGGCGGTGCACCAGACGGTCCCCGTCTACATCCCGCTCCTCCTCCCCCTGACGATCATCGCGATCCCGGCCGCCGACCTGGTCCTCGCGATCGTGCGCCGCACCTGGCGCGGCCAGTCGCCCTTCGCCGCCGACCGCGGCCACCTGCACCACCGCCTCCTGGAGATCGGCCACTCCCACAGCCGCGCGGTCCTGATCATGTACTTCTGGTCCGCCCTGATCGCCTTCGGAGCGCTCGCCTACTCGGTGAACTCGGCATCCATGTGGATCGTCCTCGGCGTGGTCTTCCTGAGCGCCATCGGCCTCCTACTCCTCCTACTGCCCCGCTTCACACCGCGCGCGCCGCGCTGGGCCGAGGCCTTCATCCCGCCGCGTTATCGCCGCGGCGCCGTCTCGGAGCCGGCGGCCACGACGCCCCAGACGGTCTCCGGCCAGCTCTCGGCCGACACCGCGGCCGACGCACTGTCCGAGGAGGAGTCGCGTACCCCTGTCGCGGCCGGGGCCTCGCGCGTCAACGGTGCGACCGCGATCGGCGCCCGTTCGCGTCTGCTGGACCGGCGTAGGGCCGGAACGTCGCGCTGACGGCCGACGTAAGAACACGGTCAAGGTAAGAATCTGACTAGAGCATTGCCAAACCGTGGGAGTGCGATGGGGGTGC
>JABFVM010000625.1 GCA_013362785.1 Streptomyces sp.
GACGAACTCGCCGTCGTCGATGTTGTCCCAGATGTTCGATGTGCCGTAGGGGCCGGCGACGTTTGTGCCCGGGGTCTGGCAGTAGATCGTGACTCTGGCGCCCTCGGAGAGGGTGCGGACGACCGGGTACTGGGTGCCGGGGCCCCGGCGGACGTTCAGGCGGACGCCCGGGGCGACCGGGTAGGTGCGCAGTGCCGTGGTGGTGGCCGCCTTGGCTGCCAGTGTTGTGACGACCGTGGCCTCGCCCGTGCCCTCCGCACCGTCGGCTCTGTCGATCTCTCCAGCGTGGTCCATGGACATGAAAAACCTCCCCCGTTGATCCCCATGACTGCCATGGGGTCCCGTTGATTCCCCCAAATCACGCCAAGCACACATGTGCGTGTTTGGAACACGGAGGCTAGCAAGCCGCCTCTGTCTCGTACGAGTCATCGACTAGGCTCCGTGCGTCGCGCGCGCGGACGAACAGCACGGGGGTGGTCTCATGGCGCCACAGCAGAACGCCGGAGCGGGCGCGGAAGCGGAACTTCCCGAGTACGCCGGTCACTACCGCCTGGAGTCACGTCTGGGGTCCGGCGGCATGGGCGTCGTGCATCTGGCGCGGAGCACCTCGGGCATGCAGCTCGCGGTGAAGGTCGTGCATGCCGAGTTCGCGAGAGATCCCGAGTTCAGAGGGCGTTTCCGGCAGGAGGTCGGCGCTGCGCGCAAGGTGAGCGGTGCCTTCACCGCGCCTGTCGTGGACGCCGATCCCGAGGCCGAACGGCCCTGGATGGCCACGCTGTTCATCCCCGGGCCGACGCTCTCCGACCATGTGAAGCGGAACGGACCGATGGAACCGGCGCAGCTGCGGCGGCTGATGGCCGGACTGGCGGAGGCGCTGCGCGACATACATCGGGTCGGCGTGGTGCACCGGGATCTGAAGCCGAGCAATGTGCTGCTCGCCGATGACGGGCCGAAGGTCATCGACTTCGGTATTTCTCGGCCAAAGGACAGCGAACTGCGTACCGAGACCGGGAAGTTGATCGGTACGCCGCCCTTCATGGCGCCCGAGCAGTTCCGGCGTCCCAGGGAGGTCGGGCCGGCCGCCGACATCTTCGCGCTCGGGTCCGTACTGGTGCACGCGTCGACGGGGCGAGGGCCGTTCGACTCGGACAGTCCTTACGTCGTCGCCTACCAGGTCGTACATGACGAGCCGGACCTGACGGGCGTACCGGCGAATCTCGCGCCGTTCGTGATGCGGTGTCTCGCCAAGGAGCCCGAGGACCGGCCCACGCCCGACGAGTTGATGCGGGAGCTGCGGTCGGTTGCGGCGTCGTACGACACGCAGGCGTTCATTCCGGCGCAGCGGGCGAGTGAGAAGCCGCCCCAGGCAGAGCCGGAGCCAGGGCGGAAGCCGGAGCCAGGGGCGGAGCTAGAGCGAGGGGCGGAGCCGGAGTCGGGGTCGATATCTGGGTCGGGGGTGGCTCCTGGCGCCGGGGACGGGCCCGCACGGCCGACTGCCGGGAGGCGGCGACGCAGGCTGCTGGGCCTGGGGGCCGGTGCCGTCGGGCTCGTTGCCGTCGTCGCGCTGGCCTCCGTACAGCTTCTCGGTGGGGATCCGGCGCCGACGGGCAGCAGCCCGCGGACCAAGTCGGCCGGGTTCGGCGGGTGGGCTGCGGCTCCGGCGTCCAAGAAGGGCATGCCCATGTGCTCGTACGGCGCGGGCAAGGTGCTGTGTGCCCAGGGCCCGCTCGTCTTCGCGCTCGACCCGGTGGACGGCCGGCAGCTGTGGCGGCACCCCGTGAACACGTCGAACGCGGGCACACTGGGGGTGAACGCACCGCCTGCCGCGGCGGGCGGCCTGGTGCACCCCTGGTCAGGGCAGGGCCGTCGGCTGGAGGCGCTCGATCCGGCTACGGGCAAGGCGCGTTGGCAGCGGAGCGTGCCCGCGTACTACGGGCAGGAGGCCGTCGGCGGCATGGTGCTGCTCAGCGGCGCCGACGGCACGGTCACCGGTGTGGACGGCGCCTCGGGCGACACGAAGTGGAGCCGCCCGGTGCCGGGGCACAAGGCGCCGTACTTCGTCTCCTTCGCCGGGGATCCGCTGGCGTACGCGACGAGCACATCGGACGAAGGGGCGAGCGGATCGGGCGGGGCGAGCGGATCGGGCGGGGCGAGCACTCGGGTCACCGCGATCGATCCGGCCACGGGTGACGTGCGCTGGGACGCCCGGCTGAAGGGGACGCTGAAGCCGGTCGGTACGTCGGACGGGTCGGTCTTCCTTCTCTCCGTCGACAAGGTCTACAGCGCCGCGAATGCCGTGGTCCGCTACTCCCCCGCCGACCGGACCTCGCGACGCGTGTCCCTGCCCCGCCGACTGCCGACGGCGCACGGCACCGTACGCGGGAACGTCGTCTATCTCGTGGGCGACACCGGTTCACTGGTCGCCGTCGACATGGCGGCGGGCAAGCAGCTCTGGACCCTGGAGACTGCCGTGCTCCGGACGTCGTCGCCGGTCACGGACGGACGGCATGTCTACGTCAGCACGCCGGACGGCCGACTGCTCGCCGCGGACGCCCGCAGCGGGCGGCTGTTGGCCCAGACACCGACCCGGCTCGGCACGGAGTCGGACCGGGTGGCGTCCGACCTGCCGGAGCCGGTGCTCGCCGACGGCCGGGTCTACGCCTCCGCACCCGACGGCACGGTGTTCGCGGTCGACGGACGGGACCCGTCGGCCTGGTGACACGCGAAGGGGCCGCCTCCCGAAGAGAGACGGCCCCTTGCGATCCGGGCGCCGTCACCCGGCCCGGTCAGCCCATCGCCGGGCCCAGCCCAGCTTGCTCGTATCCCGCGCCGGGCTCAGCCCAGCT
>JABFVM010000055.1 GCA_013362785.1 Streptomyces sp.
CCTACGGCACGACCACGATCTTGCGGCCCACCCCGGACGCGAACTGCTCCAGTGCCTCCGGGTAGCGCTCCAGCGGTATCCGGTCGCTGATGAAGATGTCCGGGTCGAGGACGCCTCCCGCGAAGAGTTCCGCCGCGCGCTCGAAGCTGTGGAGGACCGCCATGGAGCCCGTGATGGTGATCTCCTGGTTGTAGATGCGGTACGGGTCGATCGTCACCCGCGTCGCGTAGTCCGCCACCCCGAACTGCAGGAACGTGCCCGCCTTCGCCACCCGGTCCAGTCCGTCCTGGATCGCCGCCGCGTTGCCCGTCGCGTCGACGACCAGGTCCCAGCCCTGGGGGCGGTCCAGTTCGTCGGGGTTGGCGGCGGAGGCGGAGACGCCGAGGCGGCGGGCCGTTTCCAGGCGGGTCGGGTTGACGTCCACCACGTCCACGCTGGCCGCGCCGGTCCGCTTGGCCAGCTCCAGCATCATCAGCCCCATCGTGCCGGAACCGTAGATGAGGACATGGGCGCCGAGGCGGGACTTCAGGACGTCGTACCCGCGTACCGCGCACGACAACGGCTCCACCAGCGCCGCGTCCTGCGTGCGCACATGGTCCGGCAGTTTCACGCAGTTGGCGACCGGTGCCACGGCGAACTGCGCCGCGCCGCCCGCCGTGGTCACGCCGATCGCCGCCCAGCGTTCGCAGAGGTTGTTGTGGCCGGTACGGCAGTAGCGGCACTCGTAGCAGTAGAGCGACGGGTCGACCGCGACCCGGTCGCCCACCGACAGTTCCGTGACCCGGGTGCCGACGCCGACCACCTCGCCCGCGAACTCGTGCCCGGGCACGATCGGCAGCTTGGGCGCGAACTCGCCCTGAAGGATGTGCAGATCGGTTCCGCACAGGCCGCAGGCCGCCACCTCGACGACGACCTCGCGGGGTCCTGGCGTCGGGTCGGGCACCTCGGCGACGACGGCCTTGCCCACGGACTCGATGACGGCGGCCTTCATTTGACGGCTCCCAACGACAGGCCCTGGACCAGCTTGTCCTGGGCGGCGAACCCCGCGGCGAGCACCGGCAGGGAGATGACGAGCGACGCGGCGCACACCTTCGCCAGGAACAGGCCCTGGCTGGTGATGAAGCCGGTCAGGAAGACGGGGGCGGTCTCCGCCACGACGCCGGTCAGCACTCGGGCGAACAGCAGCTCGTTCCAGCTGAAGATGAAGCAGATCAGGGAGGTCGCCGCGATGCCGGGGAGGGCGATCGGGGCTACGACGCGGCCCAGGATCGTGGGCAGTCGCGCGCCGTCGATCTGTGCGGCCTCGATGATCGCCACCGGCACCTCGGAGAGGAAGGACTGCATCATCCACACCGCGATCGGCAGGTTCATGGCCGTGTAGAGGATGACGAGGGCCCAGATGTTGTCCAGCAGGCCGGTGTTCTTGGCGAAGAGGTAGATCGGCAGCAGGCCCGCCACCAGCGGCAGCATCTTCGTGGACAGGAAGAAGAACAGGACGTCGGTCCACTTCTTCACCGGGCGGATGGACAGCGCGTACGCGGCGGGCAGGGCCAGGACCAGCGTCAGGAGCGTGGAGACCACCGAGGCCGTCGTGGAGTTGATCAGCGCGGGCCAGGGGCTCGCGCCGCCCGCCAGGCCGAAGAACTCCCGGTAGCTGTCCAGGGTCAGCGAGGCCGCCAGCGACGGCGGGTTGGTCGCCGCGTCCGCCTCGGAGTGGAAGGACGTCAGGACCAGCCAGAGGATCGGCAGCACGAACAGGATGCCGGCCAGCCATGCGACGACGCCCAGGGCGGCGCCCTGGAACCTGCCGCGGCGGCGCGGACGTTGCGGTGTGGCGGTGGTGAGCGTGGTCATCAGCGGGACACCTCCGCGCGGAACAGGGACGACACCACGCGCAGGGCGAAGGTCGCGAGGATGATCGAACCGATGACGACGATGACGCCGGCCGCCGAGGCGAGGCCGTTCTCGTGCGCCTGGTAGAAGGTCTGGTAGATGGTGTACGGCAGGTTCGCCGTGCCCAGGCCGCCGGAGGTGATGGTGTACACCGCGTCGAAGTTCTGCACGATGTAGATCGAGCCGAGCAGCACGCTCAGTTCGATGTAGCGGCGGATGTGGGGCAGCGTCATATGGACGAACACCTGCCAGTCGCTCGCGCCGTCCACCCGGGCCGCTTCGAGCAGCTGCGGGTCACGGCTCTGCAGTCCGGCGAGCAGGATGAGCGTCATGAACGGCGTCCACTGCCAGATCAGCGAGGCCTCGACCGCCATCAGCGGCATCTCGGAGATCCAGTCCGGCTGGACCGCGCCATCCCCTCCGATCCAGTGCAGGATGCCGTTGAACAGGCCGTACTCGGGGTTGAACAGCACGTGCTTCCACAGCAGCGCGGCCGCGATCGGCACCAGCAGGAACGGCGCGATGAGCATGGTCCGTACTGCGGCCCGGCCACGGAACCTCCGGTCCAGCAGAAGCGCGAGGAGCAGGCCCAGCACCAGGCTGACGAGCACGACCGTGGCGGTCAGCAGGATCGTGGTCCACACCGACTTGCGCAGATCGGGTGTGCTCAGCACCTCCGAGTAGTTGGCGAGGCCGGCGAAGTGACGGTCGTCCGGGTAGAGCGCGTTCCAGTCGAAGAACGAGATCACCAGCGTGGCCACGAAGGGCAGCTGCGTCACGAGGATCATGAAGATCAGCGCGGGCAGCAGCGGGGCCCGGGTGGCCCAGGCACGCATACGGTTCGGCCGCCGGGCCGCCGGCCGCGCAGGGGTGGCGGCGGCCCGGGTGGGGGGAGTGGTGACGGTCATGGCTACTGGTACTTCTTTCCGACGGCCTCGGCGAGCTTCTGCGACTTGCTCAGTGCGCTGTCCACGGACTGCCGGCCGGCGATGGCGGCGCTGATCTCCTGGGACACCTTGGTGCCCAGGTCCGTGAACTCGGGGATGCCGACGAACTGGATGCCGGGCGCGGGCCGGGGCTGCACGCCCGGGTCCTCGGGCTTGGCGTTCGCGATGGCGTCCCGGGTGACGTCCGCGAACGCGGCCGCCTCCTTGCGGTACTGCGGGATGTCGTACGTCGATGTCCGCTTGCCGCCGGGCACGTTGGCCCAGCCGATCTTCCCGCCGACGAGCTTCTCGTACTCCTTGCCGGACGCCCACGAGATGAACTTCCAGGCGTCCTCGGCGTTCTGGGACGCCTTCTGCACACCCCAGGCCCAGGTGTAGAGCCAGCCCGAGCTGTCGGTCTTGTCGACCGGGGCCGGGACGTAGCCGATCTTGCCCTTGACCGGGGAGCCGCTCGCCTCCAGGGAGCCGGCGCCGGCCGTGGCGTCGTACCACATGGCCGTCTTGCCCTGGGTCATGTTGTTCAGGCACTCGGCGTAGCCGGACTGCGCGGCGCCGGACTCACCGTGCTCGCGGACCAGATCGACATAGAACTGGGTGGCCGCCTTGAACTCCTTGGAGTCCAGCTGTGCGTTCCAGTCCTTGTCGAACCAGGTGCCGCCGAAGGTGTTGACGACCGTCGTCAGCGGCGCCATCACCTCGCCCCAGCCGGGCAGGCCGCGCAGACAGATGCCCTTCATGCCGGACTCGGCGCCGTCCGCCTTGTCGGCGAGGTCGGCGACCTGCTGCCAGGTGGGCTTGTCGGGCATCTTCAGGCCCGCCTTCTCGAAGACGTCCTTGCGGTACATCAGGAAGGAGGACTCGCCGTAGAAGGGCTCGCCGTAGAGCTTGCCGTCCTCGGCGGTGAGGGCCTGGGTCATCGGCTTGAGGACGTCGGCCTGGTCGAAGGCGGTGTCGGACTTGACGTAGGAGTCCAGGGAGTGCAGCCACCCGTTCTTGGCGTAGATCGGGATCTCGTAGTTGCTGAGGGTGGCGATGTCGTACTGGCCGGCCTGGTTGGCGAAGTCCTGGCTGATCTTGTCGCGGACGTCGTTCTCCGGGAGGACGGTGAAGTTCACCTTGATCCCGGTGTCCTTGGTGAAGTTGTCGGCGGTGAGCTTCTGCAGCTCGACCATCTGCGGGTTGTTCACCATCAGGACGTTGATGGAGCGCCCGTCGGCGGACGAGGACCCGCCGGCGCCCGAGCAGGCGGCGAGCGGAGCGATCAGCGTCCCTATCGCTGCCACGGCGTAGAGGGTGCGTGGCGCGCGTCGGCTCTGGGTTCGCATGCGGTACTCCTGGACATTAGGTGCAAAGGGGGCGGAGTTGGGGTGCAGGGTGCCCTACGGACGGGTCGGTTGGATTACTGGACTGTCTGTGGAGGTGGGACGGCGGGTGCGGCCGGGGGTCAGACGCGGATGACCTGTGGCCCCAGCAGGGAGTAGCGGTGGGCCTCCGAGGCGGGCAGGAGCGTGCTGGTGACGATCGCCTCCAGCGCGCCGATGTCGGCGAACCGGCAGAAGCTCACCGCGCCGAACTTGGTGTGGACGCCGGCGAACACCGTGCGTCGCGCGGACCGGATCGCCTGTGACTTCACTTCGCTGACGGCCGGGTCGGGGGTGGTGAGGCCGTGCTCGCGGGAGATGCCGTTGGCGCCGATGAAGGCCAGGTCGATGACGAAGCCGGCCAGCATCTTCGTCGTCCAGTGGTCGACGGTGGCGAGCGTGCCGGACCGCACCCGGCCGCCGAGCAGCAGCACGGAGACCTTCTCGGCCTCGGCGAGAGCGCCGGCGACCGGCAGGGACGCGGTGACCACGGTCAGCGGCCGGTCCGTGGGCAGGGCCTCGGCGATGAGCTGCGGGGTGAAGCCCTCGTCGACGAAGACCGACTCGGCGTCCCCGAGCAGCTCGGCCGCGGCGGCCGCGACCCGGCGCTTCTCGGGGACATGGCTGGTGGCACGGAAGGCGAGCGTCGTCTCGAAGCCGGCGCTCTCCACGGGGTAGGCGCCGCCATGGGTGCGGCGGAGCAGGCCGTGGTCCTCCAGGACGCGCAGATCCCGCCGTACGGTCTCCCGGGCCACGCCCAGTTCGACGGCGAGCGCGGTGACGTCGACCGAGCCGTCGCGCCGTGCGGCCAGCACGATCTCGCGCTGGCGTTCTTCCGCCGTTCTCGCGCTCATGCCGACACCTGCCTTCCGCTTCGCTGCCCGTTCGGGCCCGGTGGGGGCCTTGGGGGAAGTTCTACAGCGGGTGTCCGGTGCTGACCAGGTCTGTTGCGGGTCCGATGCTGCCCGTATATGCCCGTTCACCGTGTGGTGTGCCCGTCGCGGACCTGCGTGGTTGCGATGTGGCGCGTGAGATCGGGCGCCGTCCATGCCCGAATACGGGGGCGGGCGGGCCCGTTCGGTGCCCGTCCGCCCCCGCAGGGCTACTTGTTTCGGTCAGAAAGGTCAGATTTCAACAACGCCGGACCTCAGTACGGCCAGATCGGCGGGTCGCTCACGAAGTGGCCGCCCAGGTAGGCGTGCGCGATGTTCTCCGGGTCGAGCTCGCCCTGCTCGGCGATCAGCTTCTCGGCGTAGGGCTCGGAGTCGTCCTGCGGCTCGTAGCCGAGGGAGCGGGCGGTGGCGAGGTCCCACCACAGGCGGGTGTTCGCCGAGGAGCCGTGGACGACCGTGTGCCCGACGTGCTCGGCGGTCAGGGCCGCGTGGAGGAGGCGGGCGCCGTCGGCCGGGCTCATCCACACCGAGAGCATGCGCACGCTGGTCGGCTCGGGGAAGCAGGAGCCGATGCGCACGGACACCGTCTCCAGGCCGTGCTTGTCCCAGTAGAACTGCGCGAGGTCCTCGCCGAAGGACTTGGACAGGCCGTAGAAGGTGTCCGGGCGGCGCGGGGTGTCGATGGGAATGAGGGGGTCGTCCCCCTGCGGGCGGGGCGTGAAGCCCACCGCGTGGTTGGAGGAGGCGAACACGACGCGCCCGACGCCCTCCTCGCGGGCGGCCTCGTACAGGTTGTAGGTGCCCTCGATGTTCGCCCGGAGGATCTTCTCGAACGGGGCTTCCAGGGAGATGCCCGCCAGGTGGATGATCGCGTCGACGCCCCGCACGGCCTCGCGCAGCGCCTCCCGGTCGGCGAGGTCGGCGACGATCGCGCCGGGCTCGCCCTCGACGGGGCGCAGGTCGAGCAGCCGCAGCTCGTAGCCGTACGCCGGGAGCAGGTCCCGCATCAGGGTGCCGAGGCCGCCGGCGGCGCCGGTGAGCAGGACGGTGCGGGGCGCTGGCATCCTCGGGTCTCCTTGAATCATCGGCCGCATGCGTGCACGGTATTCACATTCATGGACTAGTTAAGGATCACCGTCCTTCGGCGTCAAGGGTGGTGTGGGTGGTGTTCATAACCGTAAACTCTGATCAGAATCCTGCACTTGTCGGTACTCCAGGGAGAGCCCGTGACGCCAGCCCCCCTCGCCGCACGCCTCGGCACGCCCGGCGGGCCGCTGTTCTTCCCCGTCACCGCCTACGGCCCCGACGGCTCGGTCGACCTCGACACCTACCGCACCCATGTGCGCCGGGGCGTCGAGGCCGGGGCCGCCGCCGTGTTCGCGTGCTGCGGCACCGGGGAGTTCCACGCGCTCGCACCCGAGGAGTACGAGGCGTGCGTACGGGCCGCCGTCGAGGCCACGGAAGGCCGCGTGCCGGTCGTCGCGGGCGCCGGGTACGGCACCGCCCTCGCCGTGCGCTACGCGGGGCTCGCCGAGGCGGCCGGGGCGGACGGGCTGCTCGCGATGCCGCCCTATCTCGTCGTCGCAGGGCAGGAGGGGCTGCTGCGGCACTACAGGGAGGTCGCGGCGGCGACCGGGCTCCCCGTGATCGTCTACCAGCGCGACAACGCGGTGTTCAGCCCGGACACCGTCGTCGAGCTGGCCCGCACGGACGGCGTCATCGGCCTCAAGGACGGCCTCGGCGACCTGGACCTGATGCAGCGGATCGTCAGCGCCGTACGCACCGAGGTCCCCGGCGACTTCCTCTACTTCAACGGACTGCCGACCGCCGAACAGACCCAGCTCGCCTACCGCGCGATCGGCGTCCCGCTCTACTCCTCCGCCGTGTTCTGCTTCGCCCCGGAGGTGGCCCTCGCCTTCTACCGGGCCCTGGAATCGGGCGACGACACGACCGTGAACAGCCTCCTGGACGGCTTCTACCGCCCGTTCGTCGAACTGCGCGCCCAGGGCCGCGGCTACGCCGTCGCCCTCGTCAAGGCGGGCGTACGGCTGCGCGGGCTGGACGTGGGGGAGGTGCGGCCGCCGCTGCACGAGCCGAGCGAGGACCATGTCAAGCAGCTCGCACAGGTGATCGAGCGCGGCTACGCGCTGCTGGAGAAGCAGCAGGAGAAGCAGCAGGAGAAGCAGCAGGAAACGCCGTCGGAGAAGGAGCCGGAGGACACCAAGTGAAGGCGTCGGCATTCGTCTACCCCTGGGACGTCAACGGAGACCCGGAGGCACCCGGCAGGATCGCCGCCCTCGGCGTGCGGCAGGTGACGCTCGCCGCCGCCTACCACTCCACCCGCGCCCTCACCCCCCGCCACCCGCGCCACCGCATCGTCACCGCCGAACACGCGGCCGTGCTGTACCCGCCGGACGACCGCTGGAAGGGCCGCGAACTGCGCCCGTACCCGGCCGGTGACTGGGCACCCGGCGACGCCTACGGCGAGGCGGCCACCGCACTCGCCGACGCGGGCCTGGAGGTGCACACCTGGGTCGTCCTCGCGCACAACTCCCGCCTCGGCGCCGAGCACCCCGACACCTCGGTCGTCAACGCCTACGGCGACCGCTACCCCTGGGCCCCCTGCATCGCGCAGCCCGCCACGCGCGCGTACCTCGTCGACCTGGCCGCCGAGGCAGCCGTACGCCCCGGAGCACACGGCACCGAGCTGGAGTCCCTCGGCTGGTACGGCCTCCAGCATCTGCACGCCCACGACAAGACGGCCGGCGTCCCACTCGGCGACGCCGGGTACTACCTGATGGCGCTCTGCTTCTGCCCGGCCTGCAAGGAGGGCTACGGCGCCCAGGGCGTGGACCCCGACGAGCTGGCGGCCGCCGTACGCACCGCCCTCGAACCGCTCTGGCAGGGCGCGGTCGCCGACGAGGGCTGGGCCGGGGTCGAGAAGCTGCTCGGCTCGCAGACGGCGGCGGCCACACGCGCGTGGCGCGACGAAACCGCCCGTACGCTCCAGGAGACGGCCATCGCGGCCGTACGCCGGGCCGCCCCCGACGGCTTCCAGGTGCTGCTGCACGCTGACCCGATGACGTACCGCGTCGGCGCGAACCCCGGCGTCGACCCCGCGCACATCCTGTCCGTCGCCGACGGCGTGGTGGTGCCCTGCGCGGGCGGCCCCGGCCTGCTGGCACCCTTCGCCGAGCAGGGCCGCGAGGACGCCGTCGTCGCCGCCAACCTCGGTGTGGTCTCCGGGATGGGGGGCAGCCCGGGCACGCTCGCGTCGGACGCGGCACGCGCGCGTGAGCTGGGGGCGACGGAGATCCGGCTCTATCACGCGGGGTTGGCGTCGGACGGGGACCTGGCGGCGGTGCGGGAGGGGCTCGCCGGGCTCTGAAACAGCGGCAGGGCGGACGCCGACCACGCGAGGCCGATGGCCGCCGACAGCAGCCGTACGTCGAGCAGTTCGACGAGTGCCGCGCCCGCCGCCAGCCCGATGACGTTCGGCGTGAACAGAAGCGTGTTGGCCGTGGCGGCGGTACGGCCGAGCAGCGCGTCCGGTGTCTCGCGCTGTACGGCGGTGAGCGCGGCGATCAGCACACAGGGCAGACCCGCGCCGATCGCCGCGCCGCAGACCAGCGCCACCGGGTCGGACGGGATCGCGCGCAGGCCCGCCGCGGCGGCCGTCAGGGCGATGCCGTACGCGGCGAAGCGGCGTTCGCCGAGTCGGCGCAGGGCCGGGCCGGAGAGCAGCCCGATCGCCACCGAACCGGCGCCCTGGACGGCGTACAGCACACCGGCGTACGAGGGGGCGTGCCCGAGGCTGTCGATGACGGCGTAGGTCATCGCGCCGTTGAGGCCGGCGAAGAGCATGGTCGTGCCGCCGGCCAGGACGAGGGGCCGCAGCCGGGGGTGCGACCACAGGTGGCGGGCACCCTCGGCGGTCCGCTTCCGCCAGCCCTCCGTCGGCGGCTCGGGCCTGCTCTCGTGGACCCGGAGACAGGCGTACAGACCGGTCGCGACCACGAACGTGACCGCGTCCAGCAGGGCGACACTCGCGCCGCCGTACGCCGCGTAGACCCCGGCGCCGGCCAGCGGGGCGAGGAGTTTCATGCCCTCCGTGGCCGTCATGCGCAGCCCGTTGAAGTCGCCGAGCAGGGGCGCGGGGACGGCGCTCGCGACGAGGGCGGACTCGGCGGCGTCATGGACGACTCCTGCCGCGCCGTAGAGGAACAGGACCGCGAACACCAGCCAGACCCCGGCCGGGGAGTCGACGGTCAGCAGGGTCGGCAGCAGTGCGGCCAGCAGCAGGTTCATGCCGATCAGCAGCGGTTTGCGGCGGGTGCGGTCGGCGAGCGTGCCGAGGAGCGGGCCGGCCAGGGTGGGCGCCCACATGGCGAGCATGCACAGCGCGGCCAGGCCGTCGGAGCCGGTGAGGTCCTTGACCCAGACGCCGGAGGCCAGCCACAGCGCGGAGGTGCCGAAGCCGGAGATCACGACTCCGGTGAGGTAGAGGCGGGCGTCGCGGTCGCGCAGGATGCGGTGGAGTGCCCAGGCGGTGGTCGTCGTCATGCCACGTCATCGTGTGTCTAAGGCGGGGGTCCGCGGATCGGGGAAGTGCCTTAGGCGGCGCCCGCTGTGCGCTGCGCGGATAAGTGAACAGTGCGCCAATTCCCCGTGTGCAAACGCGATTTGAGCCTGACTCGGGGGATCTCCGTAAGGTAATATCCAGGTAAAGAGGCGTTCGCGGTGACCAAGTGAACCGCGGCTGGACAGAGCCCGAAGGAGGCAATGGTGTTCGATCTGCGGACCGAGGCCGAGATGAGGCTGTTCTCGGAAAAGACGGCCAGGGAGCTCGCGATGAAGAAGCAGCGCGAAGAGGGCGTCGAGTCCGAAGGGACCGCGACCGCGACCGCTCAGACGTCGGCCCCCGTTGCCGCGGAGCCGGTCGGCTGACCTCCCGCCGGGAGGAGGGATTTCCCGGCGCCGGTCGTAGGGCGTCTCGTGTCGCGATGAGTTTCGCCCGCGCCGAGGGTCAACCTCTCAGGAACACATCCCTGAGGAGTTGGCCCATGACTGACAGCACCCTCGACCTCGCACCACAGGCCCAGGTGATCGCCCGCCTGGCCGACGGCGTCCGCGACGATCAGCTGACGGGCGGCACGCCGTGCCCGGCGTACATGGTGCGCAACCTGCTGGGGCATCTGCTCGGCCTGTCCGTCGCCTTCCGCGACGCCGGCCGCAAGGACCTGGGCCCCACCACCGACACGAACCCGCAGGCCGTCCTGCCCGACATCGGGCCGGGCTGGCGTGAGGAGCTGCCCAAGGTCCTGGCGGAACTGGCCGAGGCATGGCGCGACCCGGCCGCCTGGACCGGCGAGACCCGCGCGGGCGGAGTGGTGCTGAACGGCCCGGAGGCGGGTGTCGTCGCCGCGAACGAGCTGGTGATCCACGGCTGGGACCTGGCCCGCGCGACCGGCCAGTCGTACGCCCCCGACCCGGCCGCCCTGCGGCTGTCGTACGGCATGCTGCTCGCTGGAGCCGACGACCCGAGCCGCGGCGGAGGCATCTTCGGCCCGGTCGTCCCCGTCCCGGACGACGCGGCGCTGCTCGATCGGGCGGTGGGTCTGAGCGGCCGGAATCCGCACTGGCTGCCCTAGCCGGCAGAAGCAAAGAGGAGCAAAGAAGAGAAAAGCAAAAGAAGAGGGAAGCAAGGGAAGAGGGAAGAAGCCATGTCACTTGTCCGTGTCCATAACTTCTCCATTTCGCTCGACGGCTTCGGCACCGGTGAGGGCCTGAGTCGGGAAGATCCGTTCGGTCACGCCGGTGAACGGCTGCACGAGTGGATGTTCGCCACCCGGTGGTGGAACCAGATGACCGGCGGGTCCGGCGGGGGCGGCGGTGTCGACGACGCCTTCGCGCGGCAGTTCCTGCCCGGGATCGGCGCCGAGATCATGGGTGCCGGGAAGTTCGGCTACCCCGGATGGCACGAGGACCCCGAGTGGCGGGGGTGGTGGGGGCCCAACCCGCCCTTCCACACACCGACCTTCGTCCTCACCCATCACCCGCGCCCGTCGATCGAGATGGAGGGCGGCACGACGTTCCACTTCCTCGACGCCTCGCCCGCCGAGGCGCTCAAGGCGGCCCGCGAGGCGGCCGGCGGGCAGGACGTACGCATCGGCGGCGGCCCCACCGTGGTCCGTGATTTCTTCGCCGCCGGGCTCATCGACCAGCTGCACGTCGTGGTCGCCCCGATCCTGCTAGGCCGGGGCGTACGCCTCTGGGACGGACTGGAGGGCCTGGAGAAGGACTACCAGGTCGAGGCCACGTCCTCGCCCGCCGGGGTCACCCATCTGACGTTCACCCGCGCGGGTCTCTGAGCCCGCCGGCCCCCGGAACCTGACCCGGAAACCTCACCCGGAACCTCAACTTCCTTTTGTCAGAGGCATTGACGAATCACGGAGGCGCTCCTACCTTCATCGCGTCGTACTTCGTACGTCATATATGAGACGCGATATCCGAGAGGCGCGCATGACCTCTGTGCCCACGCCGATCCCCTCGCGCACGCAGTTCGTGCTGGAGGAGATCAAACGCCGCATCCTCACCGGGCAGTTGACGCCCGGTCAGGCCCTCGTCGAGACCGACCTCGCCGCACAGTTCGGGGTGTCGAAGACCCCCGTCCGCGAGGCGCTCAAGACGCTGGCCGGGACCGGGCTGGTCATGATGAGCCAGTACAAGGGCGTCACGGTGCGCATGGTGGACGCGGACATGGCACGCGAGGTCTACGACGTGCGGCTGCTGCTGGAGCCCGAGGCGCTGAAGCGGGCCGTGCGGCGCGGAGCGTCTCTCGCCGCCGCCCGTGACGCCCTCACCCGGGCCGACGCCGCGGCCGACACCGCCGAACGCTCCCTCGCCAACCGGGACTTCCACCGCGCCCTGTACCTGCCCTGCGGCAACCCGCTGCTCGGCCGGATGCTCGACGAGGTCCGCGACCAGGCGGCTCTCGTCTCCGCCGTCGCCTGGGCCGCCTCCCCCTCCTGGGAGCGGGAGGCCGGTGAGCACCGGGAGATCCTGCGGCTCGCGCTCGAA
>JABFVM010000422.1 GCA_013362785.1 Streptomyces sp.
GTCGACGATCAAGACCCATGTCAGCCGGATCCTGGTGAAGCTGGGACTGCGGGACCGTACGCAGGCGGCGGTGTTCGCGTACGAGGCCCGTTTGGTCACACCGGGCTGAGACGCCAAGACGCCGGGGCTACGGTGAGGGGATGGAACAGCGCATCACTCTGATCACGCTGGGAGTCTCCGATCTGGCCAGGTCCAAGGCGTTCTACGAGGCGCTGGGCTGGCGGGGGCAGGAGGTCGAGGAGACCGTCTTCTTCCAGGCGGGCGGCCTGGGGCTGGTGCTGTGGGGCCGGGACAAGCTGGCGGAGGACTGCGGTCTGGAGCCCGGCCCGGCGGGCGGTTTCGGCGGGATCGTGCTCGCACACAACGTCCGCTCGGAGGCCGAGGTCGACGCACTCCTCGCGGCAGTGGAACGGGCCGGCGGGACGGTCACCAAGCCGGCGGCCGTCAACGCGGTCGGCTTCTACTCCAGCGCCTTCACCGACCCCGACGGCCACGCCTGGGAGATCGCCCACAACCCGGGCTTCCCCCTGGCCGAGGACGGCACGATCACCTTGCCGGACTTCGGCACGACCTAATCACCCCCGGACCTCCCCGGCCACCGCTCACCCCGGCCCGCCACTCACGCCCGTCTCGCTCCCCCCGGCCCCACACACCTCCAGCCCCCACACCCCCCCCGGCCTCCCGCTCACCCCCGGCCCCCCACTCACCCCCGGCCCCACCACACCACACCCCCAGCCCCTGGTCAGGAAGCGAGAACGCGGTCTAACGTCCGTGCATGGCAGCTCCTTCCGATCCTTCCGATCTCGCTTTCGACCCGTGGGACGCGGCGTTCCTGGCCGACCCGTACCCCGCCTATGCCGAGTTGCGTGCCCGGGGCCGTGTGCACTGGTTCGAGCCCACGAACCAGTGGCTGGTGCCGCACCACGCGGATGTCTCGGCGTTGCTGCGGGACCGTCGCCTCGGCCGGACGTACCAGCACCGGTACACGCACGAGGAGTTCGGACGGACGGCGCCGCCCGCGGAGCATGAGCCGTTCCATGTCCTCAACGACCACGGGATGCTCGACCTGGAACCGCCGGACCACACCCGGATCCGACGGCTGGTGTCGAAGGCGTTCACGCCGCGCACGGTGGAGCAGCTGAAGCCGTATGTGCGGGGGCTGGCCGGGGACCTGGTGTCGGCGCTGGTGGAGAAGGGCGGCGGTGACCTGCTGACGGATGTCGCGGAGCCGCTGCCCGTCGCCGTGATCGCCGAGATGCTGGGGATTCCGGAGGCGGACCGGGCGCAGTTGCGGCCCTGGTCGGCGGACATCTGCGGGATGTACGAGCTGAACCCGTCGCAGGAGACGGCGGCCAGGGCGGTCCGGGCGTCGGTGGAGTTCTCGGACTACCTGCGCGAGCTGATCGCCGCCCGCCGTGCGAAGCCCGGCGACGACCTGATCTCCGGCCTGATCGCGGCCCACGACGAGGGCGACCGGCTGACCGAGCAGGAGATGATCTCCACGGCGGTCCTCCTCCTCAACGCCGGCCACGAGGCGACGGTGAACGCCACGGTCAACGGCTGGTACGCCCTGTTCCGCAACCCCGGCCAACTGGCGGCCCTGCGCGCCGACCACTCCCTGATCCCCTCGGCGATCGAGGAGCTCATGCGCTACGACACCCCCCTCCAGCTCTTCGAACGCTGGGTCCTGGACGAGATCGAGATCGACGGCACGACGATCCCGCCCGGCGCGGAGATCGCCATGCTCTTCGGCTCCGCGAACCGCGACCCGGAGGTGTTCCAGGACCCCGACCGCCTCGACCTCACCCGCAAGGACAACCCGCACATCTCCTTCAGCGCCGGCATCCACTACTGCATCGGCGCCCCCCTGGCCCGCATCGAACTGGCCGCCTCGATGACGGCCCTGCTGGAGCAGGCCCCGACCCTACGGCTGGCGACCGAGCCGGACCGCAAGCCGAACTTCGTGATCCGGGGGCTGGAGGGCCTTCAGGTGGAGGTCGCCTGAGACGGGTCCCGGGGCCGGAAGATCCGGTCCAGACCGTGCCGCAGTACCGCGGTGGCCGACTCAGCGCTGCGCTGGCCCACGAGGATGCTGGTGCCGAGCCCCGCCGACAGGGCGAGGAGGCCGATCGCCTCAAGCCGCGGTTCGACACCGGGCCGTAGCAGATCCGCGTCCCGCGCCTGTTCGAGCAGCCCGGCCACCGCGTCCTCGGCGGCGTCGGGCCTGCTGATGAAGGGCTGGGCGGCCAGCGCGGGGTCGGTCACCGACAGGATGGCGTACGAGGTGTAGAGGTGGTGGAAGGTGCGGCTCTCCTCGTCGACCGGCAGCGCTGCCATCAGGAGCGCCTCGACCGTCGCGCGCGGGCCGGGGGCGTCCCCGGCCGCGATGGCCCCGAGGCGCTCGGAGACCCGCCGCCCGAACTGCTCGGTGAGTAGTTCCAGCCCGAAGAGCAGCAGTTTCTCCTTCGTCTCGAAGTAGTACTGGACCAGCCGCAGCGACACACCCGCCTCCGCCGCCACGTCCCGCATCCCCACCGCATGCAGTCCGCGCCGCCCGGCGACCCGGACCAGCGCTTCCCCGATCTCGGCACGCCGTTCCGCGTGGTCCACCCGCTTGGGCATCGACCGCTTCTCCGCTCGTCGTCTCCCCGCCGCCCGGCCTGCCCGGGCCCTTTGATGATACGGCTGTACCATTTTTGTGGTACGTTCGTATCACGAAACCGAGACTTCGGAGGTGGCCGTGTCCGAGACCACTGCCCGACCCCGGCCCGACGTCGGGCGTTATGTCAGCGACGCCTGGCGCGAGCGCCATTTCGCGGCCTGCGACGCCGTACACGCCCTCGGCGCGCCCGCGGTGGCGGAGCAGGACGTGGAGACGTCCTTCGGCACCACGCACGTCTATCGATACGGCCCCGTGGACCCGTCCGGCGCGGACCGCACGCCTGTCGTGCTCGTCCATGGCGCGGGGTCGTGCGCCGCGATGTGGTACCCGAACACGCCCGACCTGAGCGCCGACCGCCCCGTCTACGCCCTCGACACGCCGGGCGACCCCGGCCGCAGCGTCCAGCGCGAGGCCATCCACCAGCCGGAGCGTGCCGCGCGGTGGCTCGACGAGGCGCTCGACGGGCTCGGCCTGGACCGTGTCCATCTGGTCGGCAGCTCCTACGGAGGCTGGCTCGCCCTGAACCAGGCCCACCTGGCGCCCGGCCGGCTCGCCTCGGTCACCCTGCTCGATCCCGGCGGCCTGGAGAAGGTGGGGCTGCGCTTCTTCGTCTGGATCTTCGTCAGCCTCTTCGCGACCCTCGCGCCCAAGAGGCTGCGTCCACGGCTGGCGGCCTGGCTGGCACAGCCGGTCCTCGTGGTGCCGGAGCTGCGCTCGATGGCCTGGACGAGCGCCCGCGCCTACCGCATCCGCCGCCCCTCGCCGCTGCCCCTGTCCGACGCCGAACTGTCCACCATCCGCACCCCGCTCTACCTGGTGCTCGGCAAGCGCAGCCTGATCCTGCACCCGCAGCGGCAGCTGGAGCGAGTGCCCCGGCTGATACCCGGAGCTCGCGCCGAGATCATCGGCGACACCGGCCATGGACCGCAGATCGACCACGCGCAGGAGGTCAACGGCCGGATGCTCGCGTTCATGGAGTCCGTGGACTGAGGCCCGGCCAGGCGTGCGCTCGGTCCGCTCGGCGGGGCCCCTCCCCGGTTCTGCGTAGGGAGGGGCCCGCCGCGACCGGTTCGCTCAAGTCGTCAAGTCCCGCCGCCGCAACCCCGCCAGCCCCGCGGCGGCCAACACCACCGCCAGTCCGAGCAGCACCACAACCGGCCCCCACTCCATGCCACCCCCCGGCAGCTTCGGTAGATGTCCGAACGGTGAAAGATCCAGGACCGCCTGCGGAGCGTCCAGCGCGGGGCCCACCCAGCCGATCAGCAGTACCGCCCCGGCGACACCCCAGGCCGCCATCGCCGCGCGCGGCAGCATGCCGTACAGCAGGACCGCGAGCCCGCCGATGACCCAGACCGCGGGGAGTTGTACCAGGCAGGCGCCCAGGATGGGGCCGAACTCCTTGCCGTAGCCGACGGAGAAGCCGAGGCCGGACAGGAGCATGATGAGCGTCGAGCCGCCGAAGGCCACCGCCAGGTGCCCCGCGGCCCACCGCAGCCGCCCCACCGCGTTCGCCAGGATCGGCTCGGCCCGGCCGGAGGTCTCCTCGCCGTGCAGGCGCAGTACCGAACCCACCACGTACAGCGCGGCGATCAGGCCGAGCATGCCGATCATCGAGGCCAGGAAGGCGTCCGTCAGGCCCGACCGGCCGCCCATGCGCTCGAAGATCTGGCGGGCGTTGTCGTTGTCGCCGACCAGGTCGGTCACGCCGTCGGTCAGTCCGCCGTAGATGATCCCGGCGAGGAAGAAGCCGATCGACCAGCCGAGCACGCTCCCGCGCTGCAGCCGCCACGCCAGTGCCCCCGCCGTGCCGAGGCGGCCGACGGCGGGGCCCGGACGGGTCGGCAGGAAGCTCATGCCGACGTCACGGCGTCCGGCGAGTTCGTAGGCCACCACGCCCTGGACCACGGCCGCGGCCACGAACAGCAGCAGCACCCACCACCGTTCCGCCGCGAACGGCCGCAGGTTCTCCAGCCAGCCCAGGGGCGACACCCACGTCAGTGCGGACGAACCGTCGTCCGACACCGAGTCGCCCGCCGCGCGCAGCACGAACGCGGCGCCCAGCAGCCCCGCCGTCAGCCCCCGGGCCAGCCGCGCGCTCTCGGTGAACTGGGCGACGATCGCCGCCAGCGTGGCGAAGACCATGCCGACCCCGGCGAGACCGAGCCCGAGCGCCAGCGCCCCGGAGGTACCCCGGCTCGCGAGTCCGGCCGTGACCAGGAGGGCCAGTACGGCATTGGCGACCGCCGCTGTGAGCAGTGCGGCCGTGAGGGACGCCCTGCGGCCCACCATGCCGGACGCCACCAGCTCCTGGCGGCCGCTCTCCTCCTCGTCCCGGGTGTGCCGTACGACGAGGAGCAGGCTCACCACGGCGGCCAGCGCGCCCGCGTAGACGCCGACCCGCCAGGCCGTCAGGGCGCCGACCGAGTCGTCGAAGGCCGGGCCGATCAGGGCGCGGAAGGACGCGTTGGCCGCGGTGTCCTGCACGACATCGGCGCGTTCGGCGGGGGTGGCGTACAGGTTCTCCAGCGTGTTCGGCATGGAGAGGATCATCAGCGCGTTCACGCCCACCCAGACCGGGATCATCAGGCGGTCGCGGCGCAGGGCGAACCGCAACAGGGTCCCGGTGCCCGCCAGTTGGCGCGAGCCTCCCGGCCGTACCCCGAACTCGGTCGTCGCGGCGGTCATCGCGCGGCCACCCCCTCGTGGACGTCGTCCTGGTAATGCCGCAGGAACAGCTCCTCCAGCGTCGGCGGCGTCGAGGTCAGCGACCGCACACCGGACTCGCTCAGGGAGCGCAGTACGGCGTCGAGTTTGTCGGTGTCGACCTGGAGGCGGACGCGCCGGTCCTGTACGTCGAGGTCGTGGACCCCGGGGAGGTGTGAGAGTCCGTTGGGCGGGCCGACGAGTTCGGCGGTGACGCTCGTCCGGGTCAGATGGCGCAGGTCGGCGAGCGAACCGCTCTCGACGGTACGGCCCTTGCGGATGATGCTGACCCGGTCGCAGAGCTCCTCGACCTCGCTCAGGATGTGCGAGGACAGCAGGACCGTCCGGCCCCTGTCCCGCTCCTCCTCCACGCAGCGCTGGAAGACCTCCTCCATCAGCGGGTCCAGACCGGAGGTCGGCTCGTCCAGGATCAGCAGGTCCACGTCCGAGGCGAACGCGGCGACCAGGGCGACCTTCTGCCGGTTGCCCTTGGAGTAGGTGCGGCCCTTCTTGGTGGGGTCCAGTTCGAAGCGGTCGACGAGGTCGGCGCGGCGTACGGCGTCGAGGCCGCCGCGGAGACGGCCGTAGAGGTCGATGACCTCACCGCCGGACAGGTTCCGCCACAGCGTCACGTCCCCCGGCACGTAGGCGATCCGGCGGTGCACCTCCACCGCGTCCGTCCAGGGGGCGCGGCCGAGCACCTGCGCGGCGCCCGAGTCGGCCCGCAGGAGGCCGAGCAGGACACGGATGGTGGTGGACTTGCCGGCGCCGTTGGGGCCGAGGAAGCCGTGCACCTCACCGGTGCGGACGTCCAGGTCGAGGCCGTCGAGCGCATGTGTCTTGCCGAACGACTTGTGCAGTCCGGAGACGGTGATTGCCTTCGTCATGCTTCAGAACGTACGCTTCTTTCAGAAATTTGTGAAGTTAAGGAAGCGTATGAAGCCCCGATAGGATGGCTCCATGGATGGGCACGTGAATGGGCACACGGACGGGCGCACGGACGGGCGCATGACGGAATCAGCCGGGGCCGGCCGGGACGCGGAGTCGGTGTCGAAGTTCGTGGAGTCCTTCGCGGCTCAGCTCGTCGAGGCCGGGATGCAGCGGATGGCGGCCCGGGTCTTCGCGGCCCTGCTCGCCTCCGACAAGGGCGTACTGACCTCCGCCGAGCTGGGCGAACAGCTGCAGATCAGCCCCGCGGCCGTGTCCGGCGCGGTGCGCTACCTGTCCCAGGCGCACATGGTGTCGCGCGAGCGGGAGCCCGGTTCACGCCGGGAGCGCTACCGGGTGCACGGCGACCAGTGGTACGAGGCCCTGACCAACCGCGAAGCCGTCCTCAAGCGCTGGGAGGGCGCCCTGCGCGAGGGCGTCACCAGCCTCGGCGCCGACACCCCGGCGGGCCGCCGACTGGCCGAGACGCTGGCCTTCTTCGAGTTCATCGAGGGCGAGATCGCGGCGATGATGGAGCGCTGGCGGGTGCACCGGGAGAAGACGTTCGGCCAGGGCTGAACCGGCGGACCGGCAGACCGGCTTGTCGGCTTACCGGCTGAGTCAGCGGCAGCAACCTGCTGAGCTCCCTGGTCGAGGGCTTCCTCGCTCCGCTGCCGACCCTCGCGGAACGGGCCGGCATCGAGCCGAAGACGTGCCCCCCATGATCGAAGGCTCGGCAACATAACCAGCCCTCGCCCGACCGCCCGGCATTAATCGCCAAGCCCAGGCCCCGGCCCCGGCAGCACCAGCCGCAGCCCGCCCGCCCCCACGGTCCACGTCCGTCTGCGCAACGGCCCCGACACCTCCGCGCCCGCCCCGTACCGGAAGTGGGCGCCCGAGACGGTCACCGTCCGCCCTTCGGCCAGCAGCGGGGACGCCTCCGCGCCCACCGAGGCCGGGCGGACCTCCACCGCGGCCACCCCGGTCGCCCCGGCGGCCCCCGGCGTCACCGACACCGCCTCCACCGGCTGGTCGAGGTCCACCAGTGTCGCCCCGTCGACCTCCACCCGCAGCCGTGCCGGACCGGGGGCGCCGGCCGCCGTGCCGAGCGCCGGGACCAGGTTCCGTACGAGGGACTGGCACGTCCGCAGCCACGGCCGCGCGGGCCCGGATTCCAGCGTCGCGGCATCGTCGGGTACGTCGGGTTCCCGCACCGGCGGGATCCGCAGCCCACCCAGCACCACCCCGTCGCTGTCGTCCACGAGGAGGTCCAGCCGCCGCTCCACGCCCTCCAGCACGGCACGGGCCGCCGCGACCGCGCCCGTCGGCACCCCCAGGGATCCGGCCAGCGACAGCACGCCACCGACCGGCACCACCGACAGCACGCATTCGGCCAGCTCCCGCTGCCGGTGCAGCAGGGTCACCGCACGCGTCAGTGCCCGGTCGTCGCCGACCACCACCGGCCGCCGCGAGCCGCGCCGGGCCAGTGCCCGGGCGAACTCGTCCGGGCTGTCCGGCAGGCACACCTTCGTCGCCGCACCCGCGCTGAGCACGTCTTTCGCGATGCGTACGGACTCGCCGTCCGTCCTGCGAGCGATCGGATCGATCACCACCAGCAGCTGATCGGACATCGCGAAAGTCGCCACCTCGGCCATGCCTCGCTTCCTCGGGTAGCATCTTTGTGCAAGAGCCCCTTGCGCTATTGCGCCAGGGGCTTCGTCTATTCCGGGGCCATCCGGTCCGACGGTTCGCGGCCAATGACGGTCGCAGCCGGTAGTGGTGCACGCGGCGGCATACCTTACGCGTGCGCCCCTGACCTTGGACATGCCCCGCCCGGAAGGGGTGTACGCGCGTGCCCGCACTTGTGCTGCTCGGTGCTCAGTGGGGTGACGAAGGCAAGGGAAAGGCGACGGACCTGCTAGGCGGATCCGTCGACTATGTGGTGCGCTACCAGGGCGGCAACAACGCCGGCCACACGGTAGTCGTGGGTGATCAGAAGTACGCCCTCCACCTGCTCCCTTCCGGAATCCTGTCCCCGGGGTGCACCCCGGTCATCGGCAACGGTGTCGTCGTCGACCCCTCGGTCCTGCTCTCCGAGCTGAGCGGTCTGAACGAGCGCGGCGTCGACACGTCCAAGCTCCTCATCAGCGGAAACGCGCACATCATCACGCCGTACAACGTGACGGTGGACAAGGTGACGGAACGCTTCCTCGGCAAGCGGAAGATCGGCACCACGGGCCGCGGCATCGGCCCGACCTACGCCGACAAGATCAACCGCGTCGGCATCCGCGTCCAGGACCTCTACGACGAGTCGATCCTGGAGCAGAAGGTCGAGGCGGCCCTCGACGTCAAGAACCAGCTGCTCACCAAGCTGTACAACCGCCGCGCGATCGCCGTGGGCCAGGTCGTCGAGGAGCTGCTGGAGTACGCCGAGAAGATCAGGCCGTACGTCGCCGACACCGTCCTGGTCCTCAACCAGGCGCTGGAGGACGACAAGGTGGTCCTCTTCGAGGGCGGCCAGGGCACGCTGCTCGACATCGACCACGGGACGTACCCGTTCGTCACGTCCTCGAACCCGACCGCGGGCGGCGCCTGCACGGGTGCGGGCGTGGGTCCGACGAAGATCAGCCGCGTCATCGGCATCCTCAAGGCGTACACGACCCGCGTCGGCGCCGGCCCGTTCCCGACCGAGCTCTTCGACGAGGACGGCGAGGCGCTGCGCCGCATCGGTGGCGAGCGGGGTGTGACGACCGGCCGTGACCGTCGCTGCGGCTGGTTCGACGCGGTGATCGCCCGTTACGCCACCCGCGTCAACGGCCTCACCGACTTCTTCCTCACCAAGCTGGACGTCCTGACCGGCTGGGAGGAGATCCCGGTCTGCGTGGCGTACGAGATCGACGGCAAGCGCGTCGAGGAACTCCCGTACTCCCAGTCCGACTTCCACCACGCCAAGCCGGTCTACGAGACCCTGCCCGGCTGGTCCGAGGACATCACGTCGGCCAAGTCCTTCTCGGACCTGCCGAAGAACGCCCAGAACTACGTGAAGGCACTGGAGGAGATGTCCGGCGCCCCGATCTCCGCGATCGGCGTGGGCCCGGGCCGGGACGAGACGATCGAGATCAACTCGTTCCTCTGACAGTCCGGAACCGGTCCAAAACACGGCGGCCGCCCTGGCAACAGGTGTCGGCCGCCGTTCCCGTACGCGTGCCCGCAGGCGACGGCGTCTGCTGTACGCCGCCCTTCACTCGCAGGAGTGAAGAACGCGAACTCCCGCCTGGGAAAAGGCGGTTTCGACTTGCAATCGTCGCTCTGCGTGGCCTTAGAGTCACGGCAGCAAAGAAATGCCCCCGCGGTGCGCCAACACCCGGGGGCTCGACACCGGGAGAAAGCACCTCCGGATGCGTACTCATCGTACGACGCCTGCGCGCGTCTTATCAGGCTTCTCTGCCGCCCTTCTCCGCGACCGGAGCATCTCCTGGCCCGCGGTGGACGTACTGACGTACCTATGGACCCTCCCCGACGGCGCCCGCGTCAGGCTCCGAAGCGGGCGGGATCGGACCGCCGCTGCCCTGCGTGAGCTGGAGGAACTGCGGTATCTGCGGCGGGTGGAGCGTGAGGGGGCGGGGGGTGGTCAACTCGCCGTCTCCTACGAGGTGTTCGACTCTCCGTGCGAAGTCGGGCCACCCATGGGTGAATTCGAGAAAATCGAGGACCGGTACCTGCCCAGCAGGCAGACCGTGCGCGCCACGCATCTGCTCATCTCGCTCAGGAACATCGACCCCCGGCTCACCCTCGACGGCACCGAGGCACGACGGCTCGCGCCGCTTGTCGAGGAGTGGTGGGCTCGGGGGGCCGGTACGGCACGGGTGCGGGCGGCGTTGGCGTACGACTGGCCGGGGCCGGTGTATTCGGCGGCGGCGCATATCGAGGCGTGTCTGCGGCGTGGGTTGCCTGTGGCGCCAACTCCCGTACTGGTCACGGTTGTTGAGGTCGAATGTCGGCGTCGCCCGGGCGGCCTCGGCTGGCGGGAAGCCGTGCGGCGGGTCGGTGCGCTGCTGAGGTGGCGTGCCGTGACCGCGTAGGCGGCGGACAGAGACTCCCGGCCGTGCAGCCGTAGGGCGGGGTCAACGCAATCGGAAGGAACGCGATGACTGCACTACTTGAGCGGACCGAGGCGGTATACCGCAGGTATACTGGCGTCATGGCTGACACCACCGTCAAGGTCGACCCCGCTGTCCGTGACCGCCTCATGGTGCTCGCCCGCGAGCGGGGGATGACCATGCGCGACCTGATCGCCGAGTTGGCTGGTGCCACCCCGACGAAGGAGGAGCTGCGCAAGCGGTACGAGGAGACCAAGGCGTACTGCGAGACGCACTTCGGTGTGACACTCACGGACGAGGATCACGACAGGGTGGAGAAGGCCTGGCAGGACCTTGAGGCCGGCCGGCCCGTGGACAGCCTGTGAGCGCCGGGGCGGCCAGAACGGCCGGATCGACCGGCGTCGTCTTCGATGAGTCGGCGCTGCTGGCGCTGGGCTCGGGGAACTCGTTGGCCTCGCAGTTCGTCTCGAACTCCGAGCACGGGCCCACTCGGCACGTCTACGTCCCGGCGCTCTGTCTCGCCGCCGCCGACGGTATGCGCAAAGGGCTCGCCGAGCATGTCGGAGCCCTGCCCGCGGTCGAGATCGTGGAGCTGGACTTCGCGGGCGCGTCCACGGTGGGTGCGCTGTTGCGTGACGGGGTGGAGTGGCGGCTCGGCCACGCGGTCCATCTGTCCCGGCCCACGCCGGACTGGCCGGACGGGCGGCGCGTCCTGACGGTCGAGCCCGACAGGTACGCGGACATGCCCCTCGTTCGCACCATCAGGCTGCCGCGTCAGCGGTGACCCGGAGATGACCCCGAGGGGAGGGGGTCGGCGGGATGCCCTCCCCTCGACGGGCAAAGCACGCATAGCGCGCATAGCGTGGAGGCAGAACCCCGAGAAAGGTGAGTGCTATGCGCGTCCTGCTCCAAGCCCATCTCGACACGGCGAAGTCGAACGACGTCATCCAAAGCGGCAAGATGCCCCAGGTGGTCAAGGGGCTCATGGACAAGATCAAGCCGGAGTCCGCCTACTTCACCACCGATCACGGGGTCCGCACGATGTACCTGGTCTTCGACATGGAGGACCCCTCTCAGATGCCGTCGATCGCCGAGCCGCTCTTCGTGGAACTGGGCGCAGACCTGGACTACACGCCGGTGATGAACGCCGATGACCTGCAGAAAGGCCTGGCCCAGATGGGGTAGGTCAGCTGAAGACGATCATCGAGCCCTGTGCCAGGCTCCGGGTCGCCGCCGCGTGCAGCCCCAGCCACACATGCCGTTCGCGGGCGAAGGGGCTCGGGTCGTAGGGGGCGGGGACGGCCGGTTCCTCCAGGGCCGTGGGGGCCGCGGGGGGCTGGGGCGCCGCCGGAGGGTTGGCCGGGTCGATGCCGATCACCGGGGCCACGAACTCCAGCTCGCGCAGGAGCGCCTGGGAGGAGCCGAGCGGGCCGCCGCCCGCCAGGAGCTCCTCGCTGGAGAGCGGGCCCGGGAAGTCGACGGGGACATAGGCGCCCGCGTGGTCGTAGTGCCAGACCAGGTGCGACTGCTGGGCCGTCGACTCGAACATCTCCAGGAGCTGTTCGTAGTCGCCGCCCAGCTCGTCGACCGGGGTGACCGCGAGCCCGCAGACCTGGAGCAGATACGCGCGGCGCAGGAAGTGCAGCGCGTCGTAGTCGAATCCGGCGACCGGGGCGACGTCGCCGGAGAGGCCCGGCATGTACTGGTACACCGGCACCGGTGGCAGCCCGGCCTCGGCGAGCACCTTGTTGTATTGCGCGAGTTCCTCGGCGAAC
>JABFVM010000053.1 GCA_013362785.1 Streptomyces sp.
AAGGCGGTCGACAAGGGAGCGGTCATCACGGACGTACGGGTGGAGGAGAAGACGGGCGGCAAGTCGGGCGACTGGAGCCGGGCATGACGTATCGCGCTCTTGTCGTCACCGCCTCCAACCGGGCCGCCGCCGGGGTCTACGAGGACAAGGGCGGTCCGCTGATCGCGCACGCCCTGAAGGGCTTCGGCTTCGACGTCGACGGCCCGCAGATCGTGCCCGACGGCGACCCCGTGGAGGCCGCCCTGCGCGCGGGCGTCGACGCCGGCTACGACGTCGTCGTCACCACGGGCGGCACCGGCATCTCACCCACCGACCGCACCCCCGAGGCGACCCGGGCGGTGATCGAGTACGAGGTGCCGGGCATCGCGGAGGCCATCCGGGCGTTCGGCCGGGAGAAGGTGCCGACGGCCGCGCTCTCCCGGGGCCTGGCCGGAGTGGCGAGGGGCACCCTGATCGTGAACCTGCCCGGCTCCAGCGGCGGGGTGAAGGACGGCCTGGCCGTCCTGGAGCCCCTCCTGATCCACGCCGTCGACCAGATCCGCGGCGGCGACCACCCCAGACCCAGCAGCGGGGGTGCGAGCTGAACACCCCATCCTGGCCCGTCGTGCTGAGGGACGGCGACATCGTCCTGAGGCCGATAAAGATGCGCGACCAGCGGGCCTGGCGCGAGGTCAACCGGCGCAACCGGGACTGGCTGCGGCCGTGGGAGGCGACGATTCCGCCGCCCACGCCCAGCGGGCCGATCGCGCACCGGCCGACCTACCGCCAGATGGTCCGGCATCTGCGCTCCGAGGCGAACGCGGGCCGGATGCTGCCGTTCGTCATCGAGTACCAGGGGCGGCTGGTCGGGCAGTTGACGGTCGCCGGGATCACCTGGGGCTCGATGTGCTCGGGCCACGTGGGCTACTGGGTGGACGAGTCGGTCGCGGGCCGCGGGGTGATGCCGACGGCCGTGGCGCTGGTCGTGGACCACTGTTTCCGGACCGTCGGTCTGCACCGCATGGAGGTCTGCATTCGCCCCGAGAACGGGCCCAGCCGCCGGGTCGTGGAGAAACTCGGATTCCGCGAGGAGGGGCTGCGGCCGCGTTATCTCCACATCGACGGAGCCTGGCGGGACCATCTCGTCTTCGCGCTCACGGCGGAAGAGGTGCCGGAGGGGTTGCTGAGCCGGTGGCAGCGGGCACGCTCTCAGAAGACGCCGCACTCGAAGCCGCAGAACACCCGGCAGAACCCCCAGGGGAATCCCGCGTAGCCCGGAAGTCGCCCCTGAGCTGCCTCGGAAATTGAATAAGTGTTCGAAATTGATCGCCGGATGACCGGCTCAGGGCATTAAATTCGCGCCCCGAGCGGGCTGCTGATCGCATCGGTCACAAAAAAAGTTCGAAATATCAGCCAGATCGTGCGACACACCGGCTCAATTGGCAGATGGCCTCAAGCAAACCCCTCTACCGTGTGAGGCGTGAGCAGCAGCGGCCTCATCTACGCAGTCATTGTCGGGGCCTGGGCCGCCTACTTGGTGCCGATGTGGCTCCGTAGGCAGGACGAGCTGAACGAGGCCCGTCCGACGGAACGCTTCAGCACAGCCATCCGGTTGCTGTCCGGACGGGCGGGGATGGAGCGCCGGTACGCCAAGGACCAGCGCGCGCGCTCCACCGACGAGGGGGAGCCCAGCGCCGATGACCCGGGCGACGTCACCGAGTCGGTGGACGTCCGGGCCTTCGCCGTACCCCCGACCCGTCCGCAGACCCAGGCGACGGTCCAGGCACAGCCGCCGGGACGCCCGGAACCGGCGTCTGAACAGGCGTCCAGGCCGGCACCCGAACGCGGCACCGCGTCCGCACCCGAACCGGGCTCCGGCCCGACGGGCCCGGCGCGCAAGCCACGCCCGCGCGTGCCCGCCGCCCGGCGCGCCCCCTCGGACGAGGCGGCCGCGGCACGCGCCCGCCGTACGAAGGTGCTGGCGCGGCGCAGGAGAACCACCGTCGTCCTCTTCCTCGCCTTCACGCTCGGCGCGATCGTCGCCGCCGTCGGCGGGCTCGCGTTCCTGTGGGCGCCCGGCATCCCGGCCGTGCTCCTCAGTGGATACATCGCGTATCTGCGCACCCAGGAGCGCCGCCGGTTCGCGTACCAGATGGACCGGCGCCAGGCCGAGGTCGCGGCCCAGCGGGTGCGCGAGCACGCCCGTCAGTCGCGCCGGCGCGGCGCCGCCGACGGTGCCGACGGCGTCGACGACTCCGACGAAGGGGCTGAACCAGGCACCGGTACCGGGATGTCCGCGCTCGCCGCGGACCGGCGCGCCCTCGTCGAGCAGACCGACCACGCCGAGTGGGTCGACCAGCAGCGTGAGCGGCAGCGGCGGCCCGGGCGCGGGGACAGCTGGGATCCGGTCCCGGTGCCGTTGCCCACCTATGTGACCGCGCCGGTCGCGCCGCGGGCCACCTCCGACGTGGATCTCGGAGCGCCGGACACCTGGAGCTCGGCCCGGTCGAGCGCCGTCGGGCGGGACCGGGACGCGGGCGCCGACGCCGGGGACGGTGCCGCGCGGGGCGCTCAGTCGCCGGACGAGGTGCACGGCGAGGAGAAGGGCGAGGGCAGCGGTCGTAGCGACGCTCGCCGGGCCGCTTCCGCCCGCCGGGCGCGGGAACGGGGCCGTACGCCGCTGTTCGACCAGTACGAGGACGGCGAGCGGCCGCGCGCGGCCAACGAGTAACGGATTTCCGAGCAGGCCGATCGGGGTGCTAAAGTTTCACTCGTTGCAAGGGCCTGTGGCGCAGTCCGGTAGCGCACCTCGTTCGCATCGAGGGGGCCAGGGGTTCAAATCCCCTCAGGTCCAC
>JABFVM010000243.1 GCA_013362785.1 Streptomyces sp.
GCGAGGGGTAGGCCCGCGCATCCCTGGATAGGGTCGCCGTATGGCCAGTCACAAGGATCTGACCGACGCGCCCGACGACCCGACCGACGACGTGACCGACGACCTGCCGACGCCCTCGACGCCGAGCGGCCGTGAAGGACTCGCCGCCCTCCTCGCCCGCCCCGCCCGAGCGCTGATCGCGCTGGACTTCGACGGCACGCTCGCGCCGATCGTGCCGGACCCGGAGCAGTCCCGCGCCCACCCCGACGCCCTTCCGGCCCTCGCGGCACTCGCCCCGAAGGTGGCCGCCGTCGCGGTGGTCACCGGGCGTCCGGCCGACGTCGCCGTGCGGTACGGCGGTTTCGCCGGGGTCCCGGGGCTGGAGCACCTCGTCGTGCTCGGGCACTACGGCGCCGAGCGCTGGGACGCCGTCAGCGGCGAGGTCATCGCCCCCGACCCCCACCCCGGCGTCGCGGCCGTCCGCGCCGAACTCCCCGGCGTCCTCGCCGCGCACCACGCCGCGACCGGCACCTGGACCGAGGACAAGGGACACGCCCTCGCCGTGCACACGCGCCGCGCGTCCGACCCGCAGGGCACCTTCGACGCCCTCCGCGCCCCCCTCACCGACCTCGCCACCCGCAACGGCCTGATCGTCGAACCGGGACGCATGGTCCTGGAACTCCGCCCGCCCGGCATGGACAAGGGCGTCGCGCTGACCGAGTACGTCCGGGAACTCGGCGCCGAGTCCGTCCTCTACGCCGGCGACGACCTGGGCGACCTCCCCGCCTACGCCGCCCTCGAAAAACTCCGCACCAACGGCACCCCCGGCCTCCTGGTCTGCAGCGGCAGCGAGGAGGTCACCGAACTGGCCGACCGGGCGGACATCGTGGTGAACGGCCCGGAGGGGGTCGTACGACTACTACGAGCGATCGCATCCCAAGCAGGCTGACCGGCGCCGGGAGGCGCTCACGCGGGCTGGTCGAGCGTGGTGTCCCGGTCCAGTGCGTGCAGCTGGTCCAGGAACCACTGGGCCGGGGGCAGTGCGGTCGCCGCCGCGGCCAGGCGCTTTGAGCGTTCCGCCCGCTCCTCCGGCCCCATGGACAGCGCCTCGTGCAGTGCCCCCGCCGTGCCGATGATGTCGTACGGGTTGACGGCGATCGCGTCCTCGGCGAGTTCCTCGAAGGCGCCGGCCTCCCGGGACAGCACGAGCACGCAGCCCTCGTCGGAGACGACCGGCACCTCCTTGGCGACCAGGTTCATGCCGTCCCGGATGGGGTTGACCAGTGCCACGTCCGCGAGCCGGTACGCGGCCAGTGAGCGGGCGAAGTCGTCCTTGACGTGGAGCACGACCGGGGTCCAACCCGGGGTCCCGTAACGGGAGTTGATCTCCTCGGCCAGCCGCTGCACCTCGGCCGTGTAGTCGCGGTACACCGCGAGGTCCTGCCGCGAGGGGTAGGCGAAGGCCACGTGCACCACCCGTTCGAGCCACTCGGGGTGGTCGTCGAGCAGCTGCCGGTAGGCCAGCAGGCCGCGCACGATGTTCTTGGACAGCTCGGTCCGGTCGACCCGTACGACGGTCCGGCGGGCGCTCCCGTCCGCCGCCGTGCCGATCTCGTCCCGCAGCACCGCCATCCGCTCGGCCACGTCGTCCTGGTGCGACCGCCTGCGCAGGAAGTCCGCGTCCGCCCCGAGCCCGTGCACCCCGACGCGCGTACCGCCGAGCCCGTCGGCGAGCTCCGCACAGCACGCCTCGAACGCGTCCGCCCACCGCCGGGTGAGGAACCCCAGCCGGTCCGCGCCGAGCATGCCCCGCAGCAGCTGTGAGCGGATGTCGTCCGGCAGCATCCGGAAGTACTCGGGCGGCGCCCACGGCGTGTGCGAGAAGTGGCCGATCCGCAGGTCCGGGCGCAGCTCGCGGAGCATCCCCGGCACCAGACACAGGTGATAGTCCTGCACCAGCACCGCCGCCCCCGGCGCCGCCTGCCCGGCCAGCGCCTCGGCGAAGGCGCGGTTGTACGTCTCGTACGACGCCCACTGCCGCCGGAACTCCGCGTCGAAGACCGGCTCCAGCGGCGTCTGGTACAGCATGTGGTGGACGAACCAGAGGACCGAGTTCGCGATGCCGTTGTACGCGTCCGCGTGCACGTCGGCCGGGATGGGCAGCATGCGCACGCCCTCCTCGCCCGCCCCGCGCCGTACCGCCTCGCGGTCGCCGTCGGAGAGCGCCGAGCACACCCACAGTGCGCCCGCGTCCGGCCCGATCGCCGACAGCCCGGAGACGACTCCGCCGCCGCCCCTCTTGGAGTGCAGCGAGCCGTCCTCGCGCACCGCGTACGAGACCGGGCCGCGGTTCGACGCGACCAGCACCTTGGCGGACCCCTGCGCGCCCGGCGTACCGGACGCATCCTGCGTGGAAGCCATACGCCTCAACCTAGCCCGGCCCGGAAACGCTCAAACGTACGGTTCCGCTCAGTAGGCGGCACTTGTACGCCCTGTATACGGCCGGTTTTCCGCGTTTGGCCGACCGTCGGAGAGACCGCCTACGCGACCTTTCGTGTCGCGTACTCGGCGATCTCCACCATCGGCGGCCGCTCCTCGGTGTCCACGGAGTATGTGCGCGGCTCAAAACCGTCCTCCCCCCGATCGAACTGGGTCAGCGAGGGGCGGATCAGGTGCCCACGGGCCAGCCGGAGCTGGGCCGTGCGGTAGATCGCGGCCGACATCCGGCCGAGCGCCTGCCCGTCCTGGTGCCGGTGCTTCCGGACCCCCACGTCCACCTGGGCCAGCGCGTCCAGGCCCACCAGATGCAGCGCGTCGACCAGCATGCCCAGCTCGACGCCGTATCCGACG
>JABFVM010000554.1 GCA_013362785.1 Streptomyces sp.
GGTCTTGGCGTCGTCGAGGGACTTGGCGAAGACCACGCCGTACACCTTGCCGTCGGGCGTCAGCAGCGGGCCGCCGGAGTTGCCCTGACGGACGGTCGCGTACAGCGAATAGACGTCACGGCGCACGGTGCCACGGTGGTAGATGTCCGGCCCGTTGGCCGGCAGACGGCCACGCACGCGTGCGGCGCGCACGTCGTAGGACCCGTTCTCCGGGAAGCCCGCGATGATCGCGCTGTCGCCGCTCTCGGCGTCGGTGGCCGTGAACTGCAGCGCGGGCGCGCGCATGTCCGGTACGTCGAGTACGGCGATGTCGCGCTCCCAGTCGTAGAGGACGACCGTCGCGTCGTACTTCCTGCCCTCACCGCCTATCTGGACGGTGGGTTCGTCGACGCCTCCGACGACATGCGCGTTGGTCATGACACGGCGGTCGGCGAAGACGAAGCCGGTGCCCTCCAGGACCTTGCCGCAACTCGTCGCCGTGCCCATGACCTTGACGATGGAGCGCTGGGCGCGGGTCGCCACCGGGCTGCCCGCGAGCGCCGGGTCGGGCGGCTGGACGTCGTTGATCGGCTCGTTCGCGAACGGGCTGAATACCTGTGGGAAGCCGTTCTGCGCCAGCACGGAGGAGAAGTCCGCGAACCAGGTGTCGGCCTGGTCGGGCAGCGCCCGCGAGACGCCGAGCAACACCTTGGAGTTACGGACCTCTTTGCCGAGCGTCGGCAGCGTCGTCCCCGCGAGGGCGGAGCCGATCAGCCAGGCGACGAGGAGCATCGCGACGACGTTGACGAGGGCGCCGCCGGTGGCGTCCAGGGCGCGGGCCGGGGACCAGGTGATGTACCGGCGCAGTTTGTTGCCGAGGTGGGTGGTCAGGGCCTGGCCGACGGAGGCGCAGACGATGACGACGACGACCGCGACGACGGCGGCGGTCGTGCTCACCTCGGCGTTGTCGGTGAGGGCGTCCCAGATGACCGGGAGCAGGTACACGGCCACGAGGCCGCCGCCGAGGAAGCCGATCACCGACAGGATGCCGACGACGAAGCCCTGGCGATAACCCACGATCGCGAACCACACGGCGGCGACCAGCAACAGGATGTCCAGCACGTTCACTGCTTCAGGCTCCGCCTCTTCACTTGCCGATCACGCCCGGTCAGCCCGAGGTCCGGCCCGCCGCGCAGCGGCCTTCGGGCACGGCGGCCCCCGGGAAAACACAGCACGGCAGACACCCTGTCATGACCGCCAGTCCAGCGGGACCTGCTTCCCCCGGTCCCAGGGCCGCTCCCAGCCCGAGAAGTGGAGGAGACGGTCGATGATTCCGGCCGTGAAGCCCCACACCAGGGCCGATTCGACCAGAAATGCCGGGCCTCGGTGGCCGCTGGGATGGACGGTCGTGGCTCGGTTGTCCGGATTCGTGAGATCCGCCACGGGGACGGTGAACACCCGGGCCGTCTCGTTCGGATCGACGACATCGACCGGGCTCGGCTCGCGCCACCAGCCCAGCACGGGCGAGACGACGAAGCCGCTCACCGGGATGTACAACTTCGGCAGCACACCGAAGAGCTGGACCCCGCCGGGATCGAGCCCTGTCTCCTCCTCGGCCTCACGGAGAGCGGCCCGCAACGGCCCGTCGGCCTGCGGGTCACCGTCCTCGGGGTCGAGGGCGCCGCCGGGAAAGGACGGCTGCCCGGCATGCGACCGCAGCGAACTGGCCCGCTCCATGAGCAGCAACTCGGGCCCGTGCTCGCCCTCGCCGAAGAGAATCAGTACGGCGGACTGACGCCCCGCGCCGTCCTCCGGCGGCAGGAACCGGCTCAGCTGCACCGGCTCCACGGTCTCCACCACCCGCACCACCGGAGCCAGCCAGTCCGGCAGCCCGTCCTTGCTGACCGTCACCGATCCGTCCTGCGTCTCACTCGCCCGCGTCATCGCCACCCCTGTCGCCCTGCCGAGTCCAACGCCTGACGGCACCGAGATCGTTCCGACCCGATGGGCGAAGGCACTCCGACGCCCCGACCCGCCCGGTACGCCCCGTCATCCGGCCCCCAGCGGCGGAGCCGGTTTGCCGCCTGCGTCCAGATAGGCCTGCGGCGGCCTGAGCCGCTGCCCCGGGAAGCCGCCCTTCTCGTACTTCAGCAGCTTCTTGGCCTTCTCGGGGTCGGTCTCGCCCTCTCCGTACGCCGGGCAGAGGGGCGCTATGGGGCACGCGCCGCACGCGGGCTTGCGGGCGTGGCAGATGCGCCGCCCGTGCCAGATCACATGGTGCGAGAGATCCGTCCAGTCGCTCTTCGGGAACAGCGCCCCGATCTCGGCCTCGATCTTGTCCGGATCCGTCTGCTCGGTCCACTGCCAGCGCCGCACCAGCCGCTGGAAGTGCGTGTCCACGGTGATGCCGGGCCGCCCGAAGGCATTGCCGAGCACGACGAAGGCCGTCTTACGCCCCACCCCCGGCAGCTTCACCAGCTCTTCGAGCCGCCCCGGCACCTCACCACCGTGGTTCTCCACGAGCGCCCTGGACAGCCCCATGACCGACTTGGTCTTGGCCCGGAAGAACCCGCAGGGCCGCAGGATCTCCTCGACCTCCTCCGGATTGGCGGCGGCCAGATCCTCGGGGGTCGGGTACTTGGCGAAGAGAGCGGGGGTCGTCTGGTTGACGCGCAGGTCGGTGGTCTGGGCGGACAGCACCGTGGCGACCACGAGCTGAAAGGAGTTGTCGAAGTCCAGCTCGGGATGGGCGTAGGGATAGACCTCGGCGAGCTCACGGTTAATACGCCGCGCACGACGCACGAGGGCAGTCCGGGACTCGGCCTTCTTCTTGACGGGCGCGGCCT
>JABFVM010000549.1 GCA_013362785.1 Streptomyces sp.
GATGGCGGACGACCTGGCGATGATCGGCCGCGTCGACGAGGCCCGCAAGCTGTTCGAGAAGCTGCTGTCGCTGCGCAACGACCTCGGACTGCTGGCGGAGGAGTGGGACCCGGTCCACCAGCGCCAGGTCGGCAACTTCCCGCAGGCCTTCAGCCACGTTCCGCTGATCGACACGGCGCTGCGTCTGACGGCGTCCGGGGCGTACGGCGGCTGAACAGGACCGTCGGCCGAAGCCTGTCTACGCTGGGATCCATCAGCCCCTGTACGGAAGGGGGCGCCCCATGGCCTCCCCATCGAAGGCGGGCGCGGCCCTCACCGCGCTGCGCGAGGATCTGGTCGGCGACGTGTTCGCTCCGGGAGATCCGGGCTACGACGAGGCCCGGACCGTCTTCAACGTGATGATCGACCGCCGGCCCGCGGTCATCGCCCAGTGCGTGGACGAGGACGACGTCGTGCGGGCGGTGCGGTTCGGCCGGGACCTGGACCTCAACATCGCGGTGCGCGGCGGTGGGCACAGCGTGGCGGGCACGGGGGTCAACGACGGCGGGCTGGTCGTCGACCTGCGGCACATGCGCGCGGTCGGCATCGATCCCGCGGCGGAGGCGGTGCGGGTCGCGGGCGGCGCCACGATGAGCGACCTGGACCGCGCCTGCCAGCCGCACGGCCTCGCCACGACCGGCGGCCGGGCCTCCACCACCGGGGTCGGCGGTTTCGTCCTCGGCGGCGGCTCCGGCTGGCTGGACCGCTGGTGCGGACTGGCCGTCGACAACCTGCTCGGCGTAGAGCTCGTCACCGCCGACGGCGAGCGGGTGCACGCCAGTGCCGACGAGAACCCGGAGCTGTTCTGGGGCCTGCACGGCGGTGGCGGCAACTTCGGCGTCGCGACCGCGCTCACCCTGAAGCTCCATGAGCTGCCCGAGTTCTCCATCGCGCTGGTGCTGTACCTCCCGGAGTTCGGCCCCGAGGTCGTCCGCACCTACCGCGAGCTGATCGCCGCGGGCCCGGACGAGGCGAGCGGCGGCGTGCTGTATCTCACCGGCCCGCCCGAGGAGTTCGTACCGCCGCACCTGGTCGGCTCGCTCCTGTGCGGTGCCCTGCTGACGTATGCCGGGCCCGAGGGGGACATGCTCAAGCTGGCCGAGCCCCTGCTGGCGCTGCCGCACGAGTCGGAGATCGTCGGGGCGATGCCGTACGCCGATGTGCAGTGCATGCTCGACGATCCGCCGGGGATGCGGAACTACTGGTCGGCGGAGTATCTGACGGGCGCGCCCGACGCCTACGTGGACGCCTTCTGCGCCGGGGGCGAGGCCATGCCCACGACCGGCACCATCCATGTGCTGTTCCCGCTGGGCGGGGCCATCGCCGCGGGCCCGCACGAATACCCGGTGCCCTACCGGGACGCGCCCTGGGCGGTGCACCCCTTCGGGATCTGGGAGGACCCCGCGGACGACGAGCGGTGCGTCCAGTGGGTCCGGGGCGTCCGCGCCGACGCTCAGCCCTGGAGCACGGGCGCGGTGTACCTCAACTTCATCGGGGACGAGGGCGCCGAGCGGGTCGTGGCCGGAGTCGGCAAGGAGAACACACGGCGGCTGGCCGAGCTGAAGCGCCGCTACGACCCCGACAACGTCTTCCGCTTCAACCACAACATCAGGCCGGCCTGAGCCTTCAACCAGAACATCAGCCCGGCTTGAGCGCCTGTAGCGTCCGCTCCCCCGCCCGGATCACCCGCCGTGGCCGGGACGAGGGCGATCTCGTCGAGCCCGGCCTCGGCGTACTGCTCGGCACGCGCGCGTACGGCGTCCAGGTCGCCCACCAGGCCCACCATGGCCGCCGCCGCGGCGGGCAGCGCCCGCACCAGCGTGTCGGAGTCGGCACCGGTGCGGGCCAGTTCGACGGCCTCCCCGAATCCGGCCGCCTCGAACATGCCGCTGTAGCCCGGCACGGTCAGATACCCGGCGATGCTGCGCAGGACCTGCGCGAGGGACGCCGGGTCCGGGTCGACGGCGGCCGGCAGCCAGGAGGCGAGCGTCGGCGGCGCCGTGCGGCCCGCGCGTTCCGCGGCGGCGTCGAGCTTCGCGCGCAGGGTGCGGACCTGTTCCGGCGAGACGATGTCGAGAGGACCGCGATCCCGGCGATCAGCATCACGCCGAGGGCCTTCGCGGTGAGGTTGATGTCGAAGAACGCCAGGACCGCGGTGACCAGCAGCATCGCGGCGGCGTAGAGGATCCAGGGCAGGTCGAGGCCGAGCTGGTCGTGGACCGTCGTCCGCGCGAAGTACGAGAAGACACCGACGATGGACGCCTCGAAGACGACGTACGCCAACACGGCGAGCATCCCGGACCCCATGCCGGTGATCCGGCGAGCCCGTGCGAGATGTAGCCGTAGAAGGCGCCCGCGGCGGTGATACGGCGGGCCATCGCGACGTAGCCGACGGAGAACACCGTCAGCACGAGCGTCGCGAAGAGATAGCCGGCGGGCGCGCGCCCGTGCCGTTGCCGAAGCCGACCGCGATGGGGAGGTTGCCTGTCATCGCGGTGATCGGCGCGGCGGTGGCGACGGCCATGGAGACGACGCCCACCAGGCCCACCGAGTTCGCCTTGAGCCGGTGTACCTCGCGCTCGGGCGTTTTTGTCATTCCGCCCCTCTCAAGGCGCATTCGCAACGAAATCCGAAGGTGAAGGCTCATGCGGCTTCGGATACACCAGTGTGGCGGCGGGGTGACGTATGCCACAACAGGCAGCGGGCCGGTGATCGTCTCCGTGACCGCCTGGATATGTCGGGGAAGCGGGCACGCGGGTAGCGTCCGGTTCATGGACAGCGGTACGGGCGGTACAGGCAGCGATGCAGGCGGTACGGGCGGCAGGGACGGCGGTACCGGCGTCGGCTTCGGCACCCACGGCGCCGGGATCACCGTGCGGCGGGCGCTGGAGCTGCCCGGGCTGCGCAGCGGGCTCCCGGAGATCCTCGCGGGCGCCGACCGGCTGGGTCGGACCGTGCGCTGGGTGCACGCGGGCGAGGTGCCCCACATCGCCTCCCTGCTCAAGGGCGGGGAACTGCTGCTGACCACGGGCTACGGCCTCGGCACCCGCCCGGCCGACCAGCGCGCGTTCGTGCGCACCCTGGCCGAGCGCGGCATCGCGGCCCTCGTCGTCGAACTCGGCCCGCGTTTCACGCGGCTGCCCGCCGCGCTGGTCGACACGGCCCGTACGGCCGGTCTGCCGCTGGTCCAGCTGCATCGCGAGGTGCCCTTCGTGACGGTCACCGAGGAGATCCACACGGAGATCGTCAACGGCCACTACGCGCTGCTGCAACGGGCGGAGGAGGTGCACCGCCGGTGCACGGAAGCACTGCTCGGCGGCGGCGGTGTGCCTCAAGTGCTGGGCATCCTGGCCGACTTCAGCGGCAACCCGGTGTTCCTGGAGACGCCGGACGGCCGACTGCTGTACGCCGCCGGGGCGGGCCCCGAGGGCGCGGATCCGCTGCAGGTGTGGGAGGGGCTGCGCGGGCAGCACAAGGACGCGCCGCCGCCGGCCGGGTCGGTGCTGGTGGACGTTCCGGGCGGCGGCGCCGGGGCGGGTTCGGTGCGGGCACGGCTGGTGCTGCTGCCCGTGCGGGGCCCGCTCACGCCCGTGCATCGCATCGCCGCCGAGCGCGCCGCGGGCATCCTGGCCGTGGTGCTGATGCAGGCCCGGCAGGAGGAGGAGCTGGCGGCACGCGGACGCGGCGACTTCCTGACCGACCTCGCGGAGGGCCGTGTCACCGCCGAGGACGCCCCGGCGCAGGCGCGCGTGCTGGGCTTCAAGCCGGGTGACAGCCCGCTGCTGCCGGTCGTGATGCGGCTCGGGGACGTGCTGTCGCCGGGCGGCGGCTGGGCGGTGCTGGCGCGCGCGGTCGCGGAGGAGCTGGCGTCGGTGGGGGTTCCGGTCCTGCTGGGCGTACGGCCCGTGGAGGGTCGCGTCCCCCTGCTGCTGGGCCTGCGTGCGGAGTCGGAGCGGTCGGCGGTCGCGGACCGGGTCGCGGTGGCGCTGCGGGCGGGGGTGGAGCGTGCCGGGATCCAGCGGCCGGGGACGCAGCCGCCGGTCGTGGTCGTCGGAGTGGCCGGCGGCTGGGCGGCGGCCTCGGCGGGCCTGCGGCACGCGGCGGAGACGGCGACGGCGGCACAGGGACTGCCGGACCGCCCCTGGTACGACGCCCGGCGCCTGGACATCGACCTGCTGCTGTGGCGGCTGCGCGACCATCCGGACCTCGCGGCCTTCGTGGACCGCGCGATCGGCCCGCTCCGCGACCACGACCTCCGCTCCCGGCCACCCCTGCTGCCCACCCTGCAGACGTACTTGGCGCACGCGGGCCGCAAGGCGGAGACGGCCCGCGAACTCCACCTCAACCGCCAGACCCTCTACAACCGCCTCGCCCGCATCGGCGAGTTGCTCGGCACGGACCTCGACGACCCACAGACCGTACTGGCGTTGAACCTGGCACTACGGGCGCGGCGACACGTGCCCTAGACCCCTCTCCGGTGGCCTAGATCATGGGCTGGGGCTGCGTCAACTCGTCGTAGACACTCAGCACTTGGGCGACGGTCTCGTCCTCGGTCGGCCAGGTGGCCACCTGCCGCACGCCCCGCTCCTTGAGAAACTCCTGCCGCTCCGGATCGCCGAGCAGCCTCACCACGGCGTCGGCGAGCGCCTTCGCGTTGCCGTACGGGACGAGTTCGGCGGCGTCGCCGACGAGTTCCGCCATGCCGCCGACGTCGGTGGCGACGAGCGGCACGCGCGCGTGCAGCGCCTCCTGGGCCAGCAGGGACCGCGACTCCCAACTGCTGGACAGAAGCGCGATGTCGGCGGCGGCGAGCAGTTCGGTGACGTCGTCACGCCGCCCGATGAGCCGCACGGGCAGCCCCTCGTCCTCGATACGGCGCTGCAGATCGGCCCGCAGCGTCCCCTCCCCCGCGATCACGACCAACGGCACCGGATCGAGCCGCCGCCACGCGCACGAGGCGTCCAGCAGTACGTCGTATCCGCGATGCCGCTCCAGCGAGCCGACGGCGATCAGCAACGGGCGTCCGGTGGCGCCGAGTTCGGCACGGACCTTGGGCCGCAGTCGGTCGGGGTCGTCGTGCTCGACGGCACGGCTGGGCACGGGCAGCGCGACGGCGGCCAGGCGCGCGTCGCGCGCACCGGTCCGGCGGGCCCGCTCCACCAGGGCCGAGGTGGATCCGAGCACGACGGAGGCGGCCTTGACGACCCTCCGCTCCAACAGCCGTACGAGATGGGCGCGGGCACCCTCGGCGTGGGCCCGGTCGTGCCAGGTGACGACGAGCGGAGTGCGCCGTCCGCTCAGCGCGAGCACGGCACGGAAGGAGGCGTGCAGCCCGTGCGCGTGCACCAGGTCGGCGTCCGCGCAGGCGGCCCGCAGGGCGGCCACCGAACCGGGGTCGCTGCTGCGCGGCACATGCACGTGTGCGGCGCCGGCGCCCGTGAAGTCATAGAGGTGATCGGCCTCGACCGGGGCGCACACGGTGACCCGCACGCCTCGCGCGACCAGGCCCGAGGCCAGCGATCGCACATGCGCACTACTGCCGGCGTTGCCGCCGCCCAGCACCTGCACGGTGCGCAGCGACGACTGGCCGTGCGGTGAGTGGCTGCTCACGGGGGTCACGTGGCCGGGGCTCCTGGGTGTCGGGTCGGGCGGTCACGAAGAAAGTACAGAAGGATCGGGCGGAGGGGGTGTACCGCGTGGATCCCTACGCATACGACGTGTTTACGCCAAGGATGCCAGCACGTACGGGTGTTCCGGGACCGGCGGGTGGACAGCGACCGGTCGACACGGCGAGCCGAGTCACCTGCATGGGTGAGGAAGCCCACGTTCCACCCGAACACCCACGCGGGGCGTACGCCTCGACGGACTGCACGATCCAATGCGCCGGGCTGGGGCCGACGGGACATCACCGCACCGCCCGCCTCCCCACATCACCTCACCGCCCGCCGCCCCCACATCACCTCACCGTCCGCCCAACCCCCGCGCCGCCGCCCCGCCCACCTGATCGCCATACACCGCCGCGGCCACCAGCGCGGCAGCGTGCGCGGCCAACCCGACCCGGCCGTTCCCGGCGACGACGGCAGCGCCCAGGGCCGCGCCCAGGGCATGGGCACCGGCGTCGCCGATCATCGCCCGCTCGCCGAGGTCGTCGGGCAGCACGGCCGCGGCGGCGCCCATGGCGGTGGCCGCGATCCCGGCACCTGGCCCCTCGCGGAACAGCCCCGGCGCCCCGAGCGCGAGCACCGCGCCGACGGCTCTGCCCGGGCGGACGTCCACGAGGTTGACGAAGTGCGCGGCCCCGGCGATCACCACGCCCGCGAGCAGCTTGTCCACCGGCCGCTCCTTGAGGAACGCCCCCGCGACGAGCCCGGCGGCTGATATCCCGAACAACTTGACCGCGCCGCTGGTGACTTCACCGTCCCGCAGCGCGGAGAGATGCGCCCGGAACCCACGCCGAGGATCACCGGCCCCGACGACATCGTCATACGCCCCGCACACCCCGGCGACGGCCACCGCGACTCCGGCGGCCGGCCGCACCCGTCCCGTCCCGACCGCGGTCGCCAGGGCGGAGGCGGCACCGGCGTACAACTCCACGGTCCGCCCCGCGTAGTTCTTCCGCTCCCAACGGCCACGCCCACCGGGTGCCTTGGCGCGCAGCGCGGCGACGGTGGCGCGGGTGAGGGCGGCGGAGAGGCCGAAGGCGGTGCTCCTCGGGGCTCGTTCGATCATGCGGCAACCCTACGGGCCACCACTGACAACGCCGCCACAGCTACCGTCCACGACGCACGCCCGCGACCCCGACCGCGACCCACGAATGCGACCCCGATCCCTTCCGCACCCGCGACCGACAAGCCGAACCCCTGCTGACAGCCCGATCCGCCACGCATCCCGTCCCGCCAGCACCGCCACGCGCCACACCCTGGCGGAGCGGCCCGACGAACGCCACCCTCGCGGGATCGGCCGGCCAACTGCCGACCTCGCGAGGTCGGCCCGACGAACTGCCACGCCACCCTCGCGGATCGCCCCGCCGCACCGCCCGCCCCCGCGGACCCGCCCGCTAAAGGTCCGCCCGAGCGGTCGCCAGCAGCTCCTCCGCATGGGCCCGAGCAGTCTCCGAGTCCTCCTGCCCGGCAAGCATCCGCGACAGCTCCCGGACCCGTTCCTCGCCCTCCAGGACCTTCACCCCGGACCGGGTGACCGACCCGTCGTTGGTCTTCTCGACGAGCAGCTGCCGGTCGGCGAAGGCGGCCACCTGCGGAAGGTGGGTCACGACCACGACCTGCGCGGTCTTCGCCAGCCGCGCCAGCCGCCGCCCGATCTCGACCGCCGCCTTGCCGCCGACACCGGCGTCGACCTCGTCGAAGAGATACGTCGGCACGGGATCCGTCCCCGCGAACACGACCTCCACGGCGAGCATCACGCGCGAGAGCTCACCACCGGACGCCCCCTTGGCGATGGGCCGCGGCGGCGCCCCCGGATGCGGAGCGAGCAGCAGCTCGACCTCGTCGGCGCCGGCCGGCCCGTACGCGACCGTACGCCCACCGACCTCGACGCCCTCCGGGTCCTCGGTCTGCCGGATGTCGAACGACACACGCGCGTGCGGCATCGCGAGCGAGGCCAGCTCGGCGGTCACGGCGGCGGCGAACCGCTCGGCGGCCTCCGTCCGCGCATCGGTGAGCGCCTGCGCCAGCCCGCCCAACTCGGTCCGCAGCGCGTCCCGCTCGGCGGTCAGCTCGTCGATCCGCTCGTCGTCGCTGTCCAGTTCGGTGAGCCGCGTGGCGCTGCTCTCGGCCCAGGCCAGCACCGAGGCGACGTCCTCGCCGTACTTCCGCGTCAGCGCGCCGAGCGCGGCCCGCCGCTCCTCCACGGCCGACAGCCGCAGCGGATCGGCGTCCAGGTCGTCGGCGTACCCCGCCAGCTCCCCGGCGACATCGCCCAGCAGGATCCCGATCTCCCCGATCCGGTCGGCCAGCGCGGCCAGCGCCGGATCGTGCGACCGCACGGCGTCCAGGGCCCGCTGAGCGCCCGCGACGAGCGTGGCGGCATCGATGCCCTCGGGATCCTCGGGGTTACCGGCGAGGGCGGCATGGGCGGCCGTGGCGGCGGACGACAGCGCCTCCGCGTGCCCGAGCCGCTCGGCCTCCTCGGCCAGCTCCACGTCCTCACCGGCGCGCGGCTCGACCCCGGCGATCTCGTCGAGCCCGTACCGCAGCATGTCGGCTTCCTGGGCCCGCTCACGCGCGCGCGTGACGATCTCCTCCAGCTCCACCGACACGGCCCGCAGCCGCCGGTAGGCCTCGCCGTATTTGGCCAGCGGCCCGGCGACGGCGTCCCCGGCGTACCGGTCGAGCGCCTGCCGCTGCCGGGAAAGCTTCAGCAGCCCCTGCTGATCGGTCTGCCCGTGCACTGCCACCAGATCATCCGCAAGGTCGGCGAGCAGCCCCACAGGCACACTGCGCCCGCCCACATGCGCCCGCGACCGCCCCTCGGCGGAAACGGTACGGCTGATCAGCAGCGCCCCGTCGTCGAGCTCGGCCCCGGCCTCCTCGGCGCGCACGACGGCCGAGGCGTCCGCGGGCACGGTGATCCGCCCCTCCACGACAGCCTTGCCGGCCCCGATCCGCACGAGCGCCGGGTCCGCACGCCCACCCAGCAACAGCCCGAGGCTGGTGACCACCATGGTCTTGCCCGCACCCGTCTCACCGGTGACAGCGGTGAACCCGGGCGACAGCTCGACGACCGCATCGTCGATGACTCCGAGCGACCGTATCCGCATCTCCTCCAACACGGACACGACCTTACGAGGTCGGAGGCGCAGAGTGCGACGGCCCCCGGTCCCATGATGTGAAGGTGCAGGTGACGAATGTGTATGGACGTCGCATTGTCACCCGGGCGAGTGCAACGCCTTCAGGGGCGCGGGGAACTGCGCGAGCAACCACAGACCACCCGCAGCCGCCCGCGCTCCTGCACAACCCCCCACAGATGGCTAGTGAGGCGCCCCCCGCCACCCGGACACGGGCAACGCAAATTTCGCAACCAACCGGTCAGTGAACGAAGCATGATGCAGCCGAGCCAGCCGCACCGGCACAGCCCCCCGCCGAACCTCCACCCGCGCCCCCGGCGGCAGCTCAACGGTCCGCCGCCCGTCACACCACAACACACCCGGCGGAATATGAGGCAGAACCTCCACGGCAAGCACAGAATCCGGCGACGTCACCAACGGCTTCGCGAACAACGCGTGCGCACTGATCGGCACCATCAACAACGCCTCGACCTCGGGCCACACCACAGGCCCACCGGCGGAGAACGCATACGCCGTGGACCCCGTCGGAGTGGACAGCACGATCCCGTCGCACCCGAACCCGGTGACCGGCCGCCCGTCGATCTCCAGCACGACCTCAAGCAGCTTCTCGGCCCCGGCCTTCTGCACGGCCGCCTCGTTCAGCGCCCAGTCGGTGTGCACGACATCGCCGTTCTGATGCACGACGACGTCGACGGTCATCCGCTCCTCGACCTCGTACGCCTTGGTGACGACCCGGTCGACAACCTTGTCGAGATCGTCCCGCTCGGCCTCCGCGAGGAACCCGACCCGGCCGAGGTTCACACCCAGCATCGGAACCCCGGACGCCCGCGCGAACTCGGCGCCGCGCAGCAGCGTCCCGTCACCGCCGAGCACGATGAGCAACTCGCACCCGTCGAGGCACTGCGGAGTCGCCTCCCGGATCAGCTCCACCTCGTCCGGCAGCGGCAGATCCTGCGCCTCCGCCTCCAGCACCCGTACGCCGATCCCCGACCGCAGCAGCCCCTTCACCACGAGTTCGGCGCTGCGGATGGCCGCGGGCCGCCCGGTGTGGGCGAGCAGGAAAACAGTACGAGCTAGGTTCTGCATCAACGCGGCCCCTCCGCAACTGCACGGTCAACGTCGGCCGGGTCCAGAGCGGGCGCCCCGGCACGCAGCCACAGAAAGTACTCGACATTCCCCGAGGGTCCGGGCAACGGACTCGCCGTGACCCCGTTCACCCCGAGACCGAGTTCCCACGCCTTCTCGGCGACTGTGCGCACGGCCTCCGCCCGCAGCTGCGGACTCCGTACGACTCCCCCACTGCCCAGTCGTTCCTTCCCCACCTCGAACTGCGGCTTGACCATCATCACCAGGTCGGCGTCCGGTTTCACGCACCGCACCAGGGCGGGCAGAACCAGGCCGAGCGGGATGAAGGACAGATCCCCCACGACAAGATCCACAGGCTCACCATCGATCTCTTCAAGCGTCAACTCGCGTACGTTCGTACGGTCCTTGACGGTGACGCGTTCATCGCTTTGAAGAGTCCAGGCGAGTTGTCCGTATCCGACGTCGACGGCGACGACATGCGCGGCCCCGGAGCGCAGCAGCACATCGGTGAAACCCCCGGTGGAGGCGCCGGCGTCCAGCGCCCGCCGCCCTTTCACCGCGAGCCCCTGGGGCACGAACGCCGCCAGCGCGCCGGCGAGCTTGTGCCCGCCCCGCGAGACGTACGCGGGATCGCTGTCGTCGGCCTGGACAACGATCGCCGCCGCCTTCTCCACCTGAGTGGCAGGCTTGGTCGCGACGGTCTTGCCGACGGTGACCCGCCCTGCCGCGATCAGCTGGCTGGCGTGCTCACGCGAGCGCGCGAGCTTCCGGCGGACCAGCTCCGCGTCCAGACGAAGACGTGCGACTCCTGCCACGTTCGGTTCAGCTCCTAGTGCCATACGAGGGTGAAGGCGCCCTCTGGTCATACGACGGTGAGGGCGCCGGAGGTCCCGGGCGGGCGTCGAGCGCGGTGAGCGCGTCGCGCAGCCCCCGATGTACATCCTCGTACACCTCGATGTGCCCGTCCGTGGCGAGGTGGTCGGCATCACCCAGCCGCTCCAGCCGGGCGTCGACGTCGGCGTCGCCGGTGGGCGTGCGGGGGACGTTCAGCGGGGCGGGGGCGGCGGGGTCGTACTCGGGTTCGACCGCGAGCCCGGCTTCCGCGGCGGCCTCCTCCGCGGCGGCCTCCCTCTCGACCTCGACGCCGTCCTCCGGCATCCCTGTCCCGGGGATCTCCGCCTCGGGGATCCCCGTATCCGGGATGTCCGTCTCCGGAACTGTGTCGCTCATGCCCAGACGCTACCCCGAACCGCTGGGGTACCGTCGATCGCGATGGCCACGATCGAGGAGTGCCGCGCCGCACTCGAAAAGCTCTCGGACAACATGCAGCGCGCCGAAGGGGACGCCCGCACGGCCGCGGCCCTGGACCGCTCGGTGAGCTGCCACATCACCGACCTGGACGTCACGTTCGCCGGACGTATGGCGGGCGGCCGGATCCACGTGCACGAGACACTCCAGGGCCCGCCCCGCGAGAAGGCCCAGATCAGACTGGGCATGACCGGCGACGACCTGATCGCCCTGGTCGACGGCGAGCTGCACTTCGCCAAGGCCTGGGGTTCGGGCCGGGTGAAGCTGCACGCGGGCGTACGCGACCTGCTGCTGCTCAGGAAGCTTCTGTAGCCGCCACCTTCTTGATGTCCCTGGCGTCGTCGCTCCTGTCCTCGACCCGGGTCTTCCGCGCCGCAGGCACCACGAGCGGCGTCCCCGTCTCCGGGTCGTCGATCACCTGGCACCGCAGCCCGAAGACCTCCTCGACCAGCTCGGCCGTGACGATGTCGTTGGGCGCGCCCTCGGCGATGATCTCCCCGCCGCGCAGGGCGATGAGGTGCGTGGCGTAGCGGGCGGCGTGGTTGAGGTCGTGCAGCACGGCGACCAGCGTGCGCCCCTGCTCCTCGTGCAGCTCGGCGCACAGGTCGAGGACGTCGATCTGGTGCTGGATGTCGAGGTAGGTCGTCGGCTCGTCGAGCAGCAGCAGAGGTGTCTGCTGGGCGAGCGCCATGGCGATCCACACGCGCTGGCGCTGCCCGCCCGACAGTTCGTCGACATAGCGATCCGCGAGCTCGGCGACCCCGGTCTGCTCCATCGACTCCTGGACGACCCGCTCGTCCTCGGTCGACCACTGGCGCAGGATCCCCTGGTGCGGGTACCGGCCGCGG
>JABFVM010000434.1 GCA_013362785.1 Streptomyces sp.
CCGAGCGGCGCGCCCGCCTTCAGGGACCACTGGTCGGCCTGGAGGAGGTTCGGGAAGAAGTCGGCCTGGTCCCATTCGGCGCCGGTGGCCGAGGAGTTGCGCATCCAGGGCCCGAGGTCCTCCAGCCAGCCCGGCGGCCCGTACTGCCAGACCATGTACGCGCCGAGCATGAAGACGTCGTACGAGGCGCGTCCGCTGGACAGGTCGACGGTGAGCTTGTCGAAGTAGTTGTCCTCGGGGAAGACGTCGTACTCGACCTTGATGCCGGTCTTCTCGGTGAAGGACTTGAGATCGGCGATCAGCGCGTCCGTGTACGGGTGCTTGTTCAGCAGCGCCTTGACGGTCGTGCCCTTCTCGCGCCTCCAGTCGAAGGAGCCGGTGACGTCGTCCGCCGCCGAGCCGTCGCTCTTGTCGTCGTCACCGCCGAATCCGGCACCGCAGGCGGTCAGCAGCGGCGTGGCGGCCAGGGCGGCGCCCAGTGCCAGGAAGCGGCGGCGGTCGTGCACGTGCATGTCCATCCGTGACCTCCACGTGGGGTTCGGCCATCCGGGGTTGCTCGTGGTTAACGCGGCGAGTCGACTCGTTAACAGAGGGTGGAACGGCGGAAGTTGGGCGTCAATCCCTCGCGCAGGGGAAAATCTCAGGGCAGAGTGTGAAGTTCACGGATCGAGATGTGCGGGAGGTCCGGATGACGCATGAACACGACGCATGGCTCGGGATCGACCTGGGGACCCAGAGCGTCCGGGTCCTGCTGGTCACCGGGGACGGCACCGTCCTCGGCAGCGGCTCGGCCCCCCTCGCCGGACGGCGGGACGGAGTGCGGCACGAGCAGGATCCCGCCGAGTGGTGGGACGGACTGTGCACGGCGTCCCGGGCCGCGCTGCACGGGCGCTCGAAGGACACGGTCGGCGGGCTCGCGGTGTGCGGGACGTCCGGGACCGTGCTGCTGACGGACGGGGCGGGGCGGCCGATGAGCCCCGCGCTGATGTACGACGACGGGCGTGCCACGGCGCAGGGGGCGCGGGCGCGGATGGCGGGGCTCGGGGTGCAGGACACCTGGGCGTTGCCCAAGGCGCTGTGGCTGACCGAGAAGTACGGTCACGGCCGGGTCACCCACCAGCCCGACCTGATCGTCTCCCTCCTCACCGGCGAGCTGCCCCCGGCCGACTCCAGCCACGCCCTCAAGACCGGCTACGACCTGGAGCGCGACGCCTGGCCGGCCATGCTGCCCCGCCTCGGCCTGCCCGACCCGGCCATTCCGGACGTCGTACGCCCCGGCACCCCCCTCGGCGAGGTCTCCCCGTCCGCCGCCGACGCCACCGGCATCCCCGCCGGCACCCCCGTCATCGCCGGGATGACCGACGGCTGCGCGGCCCAGATCGCCTCCGCCGCCCTGCGCCCCGGCTCCTGGAACTCGGTGCTCGGCACCACCCTGGTCCTCAAGGGCGCGGCCCCGACGCCGGTCCGGGACCCGACCGGCGTCGTCTACAACCACCGCGCCCCGGACGGGAGTTGGCTGCCGGGCGGCGCCTCCAGCGTGGGCGCGGGCGTGCTCACGGCGGCGTTCGCGGGCGCCGACCCGGCGGACATGGACACGCTGGCCGCCGCCTACGAGCCGTCCGGCGCCATCACCTACCCCCTCGTCTCACCCGGCGAACGCTTCCCGTTCCTCGCGCCGGACGCCTTCGCGCTCGTCCTCGGCGAACCGGAGTCCGACGCCGACCTGTGGGCCTCCCTCCTCCAGGGCGTCGCCTTCACGGAACGCCTGTGCCTGGACTATCTGCACCACCTCGGCGCCCCGCTCGACGGCCCCCTCACCTTCACCGGCGGCGCCGCCCGCAGCCCGTACTGGAACCAGCTGCGCGCCGACATCCTGGGCCGCCCGGCCCGCGTACCACGGCAGACGGAACCGGCCCTGGGGATGGCCGCGCTGGCGGCGTACGGCACCGGGGCCGTGTCCCACCTGCCGGAGGCCGCGGAGGGCATGGTCCGCATCGGCACGACCGTCGAACCCCGCCCCGCCCGCACCGCCCGCTTCGCCGAGCCCTACGCCCGCCTCCTCGACGAACTCACCACCAGAGGCTGGCTCCCACCCCCGGTCGCGGCACACGCGCGCGCCCGCCTGGACGTGGATACTGCGGAATCATGAGCACGAGGACGAGCACGGGCACGAGTACGGGCATGGGCATGGGCACGAGTACTGGTACGACGCTGCTGCTGGCGCGGCACGGGCAGACGGTCTGGCATGCCGAGAACCGCTACGCCGGCGTCAGCGACGTGCCCCTCACCGAGACCGGGCGCGCCCAGGCCGACGCCCTCGGCCGCTGGGCCCGTGCCCACCCGGTCGACGCGGTCTGGACCTCGCCCGTGTCCCGCGCGGTCATCACCGCCGACCCGGCCTGCCGGGCCCTCGGCCTCACCCCGCGACGCGAACCCGACCTGCGCGAATGCGACTTCGGTGTGCTGGAGGGCCGTACGCTCGCGGAGTTCGCGGCCGAGGACCCCGCGGCGGCGGAGGCGTTCCGCACGGACCCGGTGGCGCACCCCTTCCCGGACGCCGAGAACCCGGCCGACGCGGCCGAACGCGGTGCCGCCGCCCTGCGCCGCATCGCCGCCGCCCACCCCGGCGGACGCGTCCTCGTGGTCGCCCACAACACGCTCTTCCGACTGGTGCTGTGCACCCTGCTGTCGATCCCGGCCCGGGAGTACCGCAGAGTGTTCCCCCGGCTGCGCAACGCGGCGATCAGCGAACTCCTCGTGGACAGCGCGGGATCCGCCGCACTTCTCTCCCTCAACGTGCCCTGCGATCCGGACCTCG
>JABFVM010000286.1 GCA_013362785.1 Streptomyces sp.
GGCAACGGGAGGACGCAGAGCAGCGCCCCCCATGCGATCGCAGCCGAAGCACGCTCCTGGTGCGTCGATGCCCCGCCACAGCGGCCTTCCCGCCTCTGACTTGCACAAATGTCCAGATAATAGATCTTGGACTTGAACATGGTGCGCAGCATGGACGCTACGAGTGGTCGGCTCCCTGCCGCGCACCGAGACCCCGGTCACGTTCGGATCACTCCACCGCGGTCGGCCTGCGTGAAGCCGCCATCGCGTCGTCCACGTCGGGCAGCGGGCGCAGCCGGTACGTGTAGGAGTAGTCGCGGTTGGCGAACAGCTTGAACTCGTCGTGGGTGTGGGCGCCCCAGCTGTTGTCGCCGCCCAGGCCCATCTGTCGGTGGTTGACGCGCAGGACGACCTCGTCGCGTGGGGTGAGCTGGTAGTCGTGGCGCACGCCGGACGAGAGGTCCTCCGGGGTGAAGTGGGAGGCGTTGACCTCCAGCAGGGGCTCGCCGGAGACGAGGAGGCCGGCGCCCTTGGCGTCGGTCAGGGCGATCCAGCGGACGTCGGTCTTGTTGCCGTTCTCCTGGGGGCGGATGTAGGGGGTCCACTGTTCGGAGACGGTTCCGGAGTACACGCCGACGTCGGTGGCGTCCTTGCGGTCGATGTAGTTGTCCTCGGGCCCGCGGCCGTAGTAGCGCAGGTGCTCGAAGCGTCCCGGCAGGAGGAGCAGGGTGCCGACCTCCGGGATGTACGGCAGGGACGCGGCGCCCGGGTGCAGGGTGTTGTCGACCTTGATCTCGCCGTTGCCGAAGACCGTGTAGGTGGTGGTGTACGTCGACTCGGTGGTCGTCGGGAGGGTGCCGCCGACCTTGATCTCCACCGCCTTGTCGGCCAGGGCGCGCATCGTCACGTTCTTCGGCCTGCGCTGCTCGCCGGCGTCGCGCCAGGTCTGGTTGCGGGTGTGCTGGCCGTTGCCGCGGTCGTTCTCGGTGGGCGCGCGCCAGAAGTTCGGCACGGGCCCGGAGGCGAGGAGGGGGGTGCCGGCTGCCTCGTACGACGTGATGACGCCGCTGCCCTTGTCGACGGTGACGGAGAAGCCCTTCCCCTTCACCGTGACGGCCTTCTCGCCGTCCTCGTAGGTCAGCGCCGGCACGCTCGACAGGGGTGCGGGTGTCACGGCCGGGACGTCGGCGTCGACGGGCAGCTGCTGCTTGGCCACCTCGAAGCCGGCCTTCGCCCAGGGGGTGGAGTCCTTGGTGGTGAAGGACAGCTGGAGGAAGTACTCGGTGCCGGGGGCCGGGTCGGCCGGCAGCTTCACCGGCACCGTGATGTCCTTGCTGCTCAGCGGGGCGACGTCCAGCTGGGTGCGGCTCAGCCTGCCGCGCTGGACGACCTTCCCGTCGGCGACGAGGGACCAACGGCCGTCGAACTCACGGAGGTTGGTGAACAGGTACTCGTTGGTGAGGGTGAGGGCCGATCCGGGGGCCAGTGCGGAGCCTGAGGCGGGTACCGCGTTGACCGCCTGGTAGATCTGCTTGACCTCGGCCGCCTTGCCGGTGTGGCGGCGGTCGGCGGTGACGATGCCGTCGGCGTTGGAGGTGCCGTCGTTGGGGTTGTCGCCCCAGTCGCCGCCGTAGGGGAAGAAGGTCTTCTCGCGGGGCCGCTGCTCGGTGAGGTCGACGGTGGCCGCGTCGAACCAGAACCGTACGCCCTCGTCGCCGGGGCCGCGACCGTCGGAGTCGAGCTCGGCGGCGCTCAGCGCGCGGGCGTACACGCGTGCCCGGCGGATCGTGCCGCTGAACTCCCGGGTGGCGTTGTCGACGTCGGTGGCCAGCGCGAGGGGTGCGGTGTTGGTGGCGGGCCTGCGTGTGGTGGTCCGGGTGGCCTTCTCCGCGCCGTCCACGTAGAGGGTCAGCGTGCCCGCGTCCGCGTCGAAGACTCCGGCGATGTGGTGCTCGCGGCCGGTCCAGTCGTCCGGGAGGGCCCAGTTCGCGGTGATCCACTGGCCGCCCCCGTAGATGAAGAACTCAAGGGTCCGGTCCGACTGCTTGAGGGCGTACTGGGTGTCGCCCTTGGCGATGATCGGCTGGTGGTAGCCGGTGTAGTGGGGGGTGACCCAGGCCTCCAGGGTGAGCGAGCCCGTGAGGTCGAGGCGTTCGTCGCGGGGGAAGACGGTGGCGCCGGAGATGCCCTTGGCGGGGTCGAAGGTGCCGCTGGCGGTGAGGACCTCGCCGCGCAGTTTGCCGGGCCCGGCCTCGGTGAGGAACTTGCGGGTGGGCACGGGCCAGTTCAGCGACTGGTCGACGAAGTCCCAGATCCAGCCGCCCTGGAGGACGTCGTAGTGGCGGACCAGGTCCCAGTACTTCTTCAGGTTGCCGTTCGAGTTCCCCATCGCGTGCGCGTACTCGATCATGACGTACGGCCGGGTGTCGGCGGTGTCCTTCGCGCGCTGCTCGACGCGGGAGGGGCTGTCGTACATCTCGGAGCGGATGTCGCTGATGGTCGGCCGGTCGTCGCCCTCGTACTGGATGACGCGGGTGGTGTCGTAGGACTTGATCCAGTCGTGCATGGCGACGAACGTGCTGCCGCCGCCCGCCTCGTTGCCGAGTGACCAGACGACGACCGAGGCGTGGTTCTTGTCGCGGTGGACCATGCTCTGGGCGCGGGCCACGCATGCCTTGGTCCAGTCGGCGTGGTTGCCGGGGTACTCGCCGCGGATGCCGTGGGTTTCGAGGTTGGTCTCGTCCACGAGGTAGAGGCCGTACTCGTCCGCGAGTTCGTACCACAGCGGGTTGTTGGGGTAGTGCGAGGTGCGGACGGAGTTCATGTTCATC
>JABFVM010000424.1 GCA_013362785.1 Streptomyces sp.
CCCTCCACGAGTCGTGATCGTCGCCAGTCTTTCCCCGGCCAACGACGATCACGTCCGAGGAATCCATGAACCCAGCCAGACGCACGACCACCGCGGCCGCCGCCGCTGTCGTGCTCGCCACCGCAGGTGGCCTGCTCACCGCCGTCGCCGCGCCCTCCGCCGCCGCGACGACCTGCAACGCGCCGGTCTACAAGCGCCAGTTCTTCGCGAACACGGCCTTCTCCGGCACCCCGAAGAAGACCGACTGCGACAGCGCCATCGACCAGAACTGGGGCGCCAAGGCACCCGCCTCCGGACTGCCGACGAACAACTTCGGCGTCCGCTGGACCGTGACCCGCGACTTCGGCTCCGGCGGCCCCTTCGCGCTGACCGCCGCCGCGCAGGACGGCATCCGTGTCTACCTCGACGGCGTGCGCAAGATGGATGTCTGGAAAAACGTCTCCTCGACGGTGAGCAAGACCGTCAACCTCACCATCCCCAAGGGCAGGCACACCCTGCGGATCGACTACGTCAACTGGACCGGCAACGCCAACGTCAAGTTCTCGTACGCCCCGCGGACTTCGGCGACCGTCGACAAGGTCGCCCCCCTCGCCCCGGCCGGCCTCACCTGGGACGACTCCCGGCCCGACGCGGAGAACCTCCCGGTCACCGCGCTCTCCTGGGCGAAGAACAAGGAGATGGACCTCGCCGGCTACCGCGTCTACCGGCGTGTGCAGGGCACGGGCGCCTGGACCCGGGTGGCCACGACCACCGGCACGGGCGTCAGCGACAGGACGCCGGCGACGGGGAAGTCGTACTACTACGAGGTCCGCGCCTACGACAAGGCGGGCAACGAGTCCACCGGTACCGCCGACGCGGGCCCGGTCGAGACCCCCGACCGCACCGCGCCCGCCGCGCCGGTCCTGACCGCCGAGGGCGTGGAGGCCTCCAACAACCTCTCCTGGACGGCCTCCACGGACGCGGTCGCCTACCGCGTCTTCCGCAAGACCGCCACGGAGACCGCGTACACCGCGCTCGTCGACACCACGGCCACCGCCTACACGGACACCTCGGCCGCCTACCGCCGCGACTACGACTACAAGGTCAGCGCGCTCGACGCGGCCAAGAACGCGGCGCCCTCCAACGTCGTACGCACCGCCCGGACGATCACTCCCCCGCAGAACGTGACCGCCACGGTGCCGAGTTGGGGCGCGGTGTTCACCTGGACCGAGCCGGCCGGCGGTGACACCGCCGACTACGAGGTCTACCGCTCCACGACCTCGCCGGTGGCGCAGACCAACGACAACCTCACCGACTGCCGCAGCCGGAAGAAGAGCACGGACGCGGCCGGCGACACGGTCCGCAGCTGCACCGACTACGACGGCGACCAGGGCACCACGTACCACTACGTGATGATCCGGCAGAACACGGCGGGCCGTTGGTCCACCGGCTCCGCCGAGATGACCGTCACCCGGCCCGGCGACGAGATCCCGCCCCCGCCGGTGACCGGTCTGACCGCCGAGCCGCTGGAGTACGGCGTCAAGCTGGACTGGGCGGACAGCACGGCGGCGGACCTCGACCACTACCAGGTCTACGAGTACCGGTCCTGCTGCACGCCGGAGCCCCTGGGCACCGTGCCCGCCGGCGCGTCCGAGTTCGTCGTCGGCCCGTCGGTGGCGGACGGTGAGTCCAAGGACTACGTCGTCATCCCGGCCGACAGATACGGCAACTACGCCAAATGGACGGGCGCCTACTGGGACATCCCGGTCTCCAGGGTGACCGTCACCGAGCGCGACCTCAGACCGACGACCGTCCCCGAGGACACCGCGCCCTGCTCCCTGCTCACCTACACGACCCTCGGCGATCACGGCGGAATGTACATCGAGTGCGCCGACTCGGTGGCCGAGGAGGCCGCCGGCATCAACGTGTACCGCTGGGACCGCGCGACGAGCACCTACGCGCGCGTGACGGACGTACCGCTGGCGCCGACCGCCACCAGCTACACCGACACCACGATCCCCACCGGTACGACCGTCTACTACGTGCTCTCGGTCGTCGCGGCCGACGGCTCGGAAACCTTCAGCAACGTGGACTCCAGCGTGTCCCTGCCGAGCGGAGCGTGAAAGCGATGAGGACCTCCCTGACCGCCACGGCGGTCGTACTCGCCACGTCCGGCGGCCTCCTCACGGCGGTCGCCGCCCCGGCGTCGGCGGCCGTGAGCTGCGCGTCCCCGGTCTACAAGCGGCAGTTCTTCGCGAACACCACCTTCTCCGGCACCCCGAAGAAGACCGACTGCGACACGACGATCAGTGAGAGCTGGGGCGCCAACGCCCCCGCCTCCGGACTGCCGACGAACAACTTCGGCGTCCGCTGGACCGTGACCCGCGACTTCGGCTCCGGCGGCCCCTTCGCACTCACGGCCGCCGCCCAGGACGGCATCCGCGTCTACCTCGACGGCACCCGCAAGATCGACATCTGGAAGAACGTCTCGACGACGGCCAAGAAGACGCTCAACCTCACGATCCCCAAGGGCAAGCACACCCTGCGGATCGACTACGTCAACTGGACCGGCAACGCCAACGTCTCCTTCGCCTACACGCCCCGCACCACGGCCACCGTCGACAAGGTCAAGCCCCTCACGCCCCTGGACCCGCTGCTGTCGTACGACACCGCGACCAACAAGGCGAAGCTGACCTGGACGAAGAACCAGGAGATGGACCTCGCCGGCTACCGCGTCTACCGGCGTCTGCGGGGCAGCACCAGCTGGACCAAGGTCGCCACGACCACGGCGGTCTCGCACACCGACACCCCTCCCGCGACCGGCGACGCCTACTACTACGAGGTCCGCGCCCACGACAAGGCGGGCAACGAATCGACCGGCACGGCCGACCAACTGGTCACCTCCATCATCCTGAAGACCCCGGCCGGCTACAGCGCGTCCGCCACCGCGACCGGCGCCGAACTGAGCTGGCGGCCGGTCGCCGGCGCGGTGAAGTACCGGGTGGAGCGGACCGACTACGACGGCGTCACCAAGTCCTGGGACGTCATGGGCGTCAGCCACAGCGACGACACCATCGCGCGGGCCACGCCCTTCAAGTACCGGGTGGCCGCCGTGGACGGCTCCGGCCACCTCTCGCCGTACACCGAGACCCTGACCGTCACCCGCCCGCTGGCCGCGCCCCGCGAGCTCACGGCGACGGCGGGCATCGGCAGCGCGAACCTGGCCTGGACGATGAAGCCGGAGGACGCCCCGTACACCGAGTTCCGGGTCTACCGCTCGAAGACGCTGCCGGTGAGCACGTCGACGGCCCAGTCGGTGCCGTGCACGACCACCTTCACCACCCTCGCCGACGGGTCCCGCCGCTACAGCTGCGGCGACTTCTCCGCCGAGGAGGGCACGACGTACCACTACGCGGTGCAGGCGCTGCAGTGGCCCCACGCGTCCCCCCTCTCCAACACCGCGACGGTCACCACGCTCACCTCGGACAAGGCCCCGGCCGCCGTCACGGGCCTGACGGCCAAGGCGACGGAGTACGGCATCGAGCTGGACTGGGCCGACAACACCGAGGACGACCTGTACCGGTACGTCGTCTACAAGGGCACCCTGCTCGGCGACCCCGGTGACGAGCAGGTGTGCTCCGCCTCGGAGCGGGAGTACCTGTCCTACGCCACCAGCGCCTACCGCGACGTCACGCTCCCCGACGGCGACCAGGTCTGCTACTTCATCGACGCCCGCGACAAGGCGGGCAACTCCAGCTTCAAGTCGACCGGCAACGCCAACGTGGTCGTCGTGGACGAGCTGGACCTCACCCCGACCGTGGCCACCCCGGAGGGCTCACCGCTCACCGTGACGGCGACCAAGTGGGACCTGGACAACGCCCGCGTCCACCTCTCCTGGAACGAGCTCGACTCCGCGACCGGCTACGACGTCCACCGCTGGAACCCGGTCAGCAAGCAGTACGAGCTGCTCACGACCACCACCGACCGCTGGTACTACGACACCACCGCGGCGAAGGGCACCACCCACCACTACCGGGTGACCGCCCACTACGCCGACGGCACCCAGTCCCTGCCCGGCGCCGACCACGTGATCCTCGAACCGTGAGGCCGGCATGCCCCTGACGGTCCGCACAGCCACGGCCACGGCGTCCTGACGGCGGGCACGGAGACGCTGCCCGCACATCCGTGGAGGATCCGCCCGGACCTGCTCTGACCTGCGGCCGGCCTCGCTTCGGCCCTGTTTCAGCCCCGCCTCGGGCCTGTGATCCCCTCACCGATCACGAAGCCCTTGGCGGGGCCTTCGGGGATGGTGTGATGGTGTGACGTCGGTGCCGTAGGGGATGCGATGGATGTCCGGATCATCGGGGCCCACCATGACCTGGTACGTCGCCTGCCATAGGACGTGGTCCAGTCCAGGGGCGCTCACGACGCCAACCCCAACTCGAACCACACACCCTTCGCGAACCGCCCCGCCCGCTCGTCCGCGACACCCCACACGTCCGCCATCTCCTGCACGAGCGCGAGCCCCCTCCCCCGGCATGCGACAACCCTGCCCGCCGGGCGAGTGACCATCGGCGGGTCGGGACTCTCATCGAACACGCTGACCCGAAAACGGGCCGGGCTGAGCCGGATGCGGAGCATTGCGGTGCCCTTGGTGTGCAGGTGGACGTTGGTGACGAGCTCCGAGGTGCACAGGGCGGCGGGCATGACGAGGTCCGCGCGGTCGTGGGTGGAGAGAACGGCTCGTACGAAGTCTCGGCAGAGGCGGGGGGAGGTGACGTCGGCGGGGGCGAACAGGCTGTATTCGTAGGTGAGTTGGGCGGGCCGGTGAGGGGCATGGCGGGATGGCTCCAGGTCCATGAGGGGGGCGGCTCCTGTCGGGTCCGGATGAGAGGCTGCCCGCGATGGCTCCGCCCGGTCCCGGCCGGATGCCGGTTCGGGTGCACTTTCGCTTGTGGGCAGGGGGAGTTGAGCGACTCCGGTACGGTTTCGGAGCGTTACCGGCGCCACACTCAAGGTAGGAATACGGGGCACGCATTCGCAACCTTCTTGCTTGAATTGGTGGCCCAACTCCCTCCATCGAGGGAAACTTTGGCCGAGTCAGTAGGGAGACAACCCCGTGGGGATGCGCACGAACATCAGCGAGCGCCAGCGCCGCATCGGCTACGAGCTGAGGAAGCTACGCGAGCAAGCAGGCCTATCGGCTGGTGAGGCGGCCAACCGAATCGACATGGGCCGCGGGCAGCTGAGCCACATCGAGGCCGGACGCACCTCGATCCTGCCGGATCGACTGCGCCAGCTCTGCCTTGCGATGGGTTGCGAAAGCGTTCCCTACATTGATGCCTTGGTCGCCATGGCCGAGGCCACAGGCAAGGGTTGGTGGAGTGGCTACAAGGGCAACGTCGGCTCAGCCGCGATGAACCTGGCCGAGTTGGAGTCTGGTGCCGCATCGCTGCGAACGCACGAGACTCTGTTCATCCCGGGGCCGCTTCAGACCGAGGAGTACATCCGCACGATCTTCTCCAATCCCAAGCTGCAGGTGCGCGACATTGACGAAGCCACCGCCTTCCGCCTGGAGCGACAGGCGATCCTCACCACCGACAACGCCCCAGCCTTCCATGCGGTGATTCACGAAGCCGCGCTGCACATGCGGTTCGGCGGCCCATCAGTCCTACGGGGACAACTGCTGCACCTCATTGAGCTGGCCCGACTCCCTAACATCACCATCCAGGTGATCCCGTTCGAGGCAGACCTGGACGCTGCGCTCAGCGGGACATTCATGCATGCCATCACCCCTGTTCGGGACCTGAGCACCGTCGTACTGGACCACCCTTCAGGTCCTCTGTATCTGAGCGACGACGAACACCTCGCCTTGTACGAGACACTGTTCGACAGTCTGGCTGAGAGCGCACTCCCACCGATCTCTGCGCGCACCTCGCACAAGGAACTCGCAGCCAAGGACTCACTGGCCCTGATCCAGCACCTGCTCTACACGCTCTAGGAGCCCGCACATGCCCGACCTGGAATGGCAGAAGTCCTCTTTCAGCGGCGGCCCGGAGAGCAACTGCCTCTACCTCGCCACCGCCCCCGACGGAACGATCCGCCTCCGCGAGAGCGACACCCCGGAGACCATCATGACCGCGGCTCCCGAGGGCCTCGCCGCCCTCCTCCACGCCCTGAAGGCCGGCACCGGCGGCAACTCCCGCCTCTAACCGGACGGTTCCCTGATTGCCTTAGGCCCCACCGCGTCGGAGGACGGCAGACTTCGGCCAGGTTACGCAGTTTCCCGTTCCGTCAACCATGATCGCTTGACCTGTGCACCTCGGTCTCGGGAGCATCGATCTCAGATGCGGGGAACCAGGAGCAGAGAGGAACCCTTGGCCATGAAGGTCACCAAGCTGGTCAGCTCGTGCGACATCAAGGACTGCCCGACAATCTATGCGACGGATCGCGGCACTCTCTTGGTCCAAGGAGAGACTCCAACAGACCATGGGCTCAGGATTCCCGCTCACGAAACCCTCGTGGAGATCCCGATGGAACTGATCCAGAAGGCCATCCGTGACAACCTCATCTAGGACTCTCGGGGACCTCTTCGACACGTTCCAGCATGAGGCGTTCAGGCTGGAAACCCTCGACGACTACAGCAAGTCCGGGAACGTCGACGCCTATCAGGCGTTTCTGGCCGGGGAACCTCAGCCAGAGGGCTACAACTCGGGCTGGGTGAAAGAACTCCGCTCACACACAGAGGCAGGAAAACGCGTCTATCGGGTTCACATCCTGCGCCGGCCACTCACGGACTACCTTAGGTTCGAACTCGGCTGGGGGTACCAGAAGAACATGTCCGGGGGCGAGGAATTCTTCATCCTCGACGTCACGGACAGGTTGAACCCTCTGGAGAACGTGCCCGACTTCTGGCTGTTCGACTCCGAGTCCGTAGCCGTGATGAACTACGACGGCGCTGGCAAATACTTGGGGTCGGAAATCCTGCCCTCGGAACGGACGACGGAATTCACCGAGCTACGTGACATGGCGCTCGCCCACGCCGAGCCCTTCACAGAATGGTGGGCCAAGTACGGGGCGTGAACAGAGCACAGCTTGGTGCCGCGCTGCGGGCACTGCGAGTGGCATCCGGAAAGGAGGCCAAAGCAGTAGCCCGCAGCGCGCTCATGTCTCCATCCAAGCTTTCCAAGATCGAAAACGCGAAGCTTGCAGCAAGTGCAACAGACGTAGAGCGCATCCTGACTGCCATCGGTGTCTCGGATGAGGTCAAGGTGGAGTACACCGAGGCCGCGCGCGCATCGGCTACAGAAGCGACGGCATGGCGGCTCCTAAAGCGCATCGGAGTCCACAAGGGCCAGCAAGCGACCAAGGCCCTTGAGGCACAGATGTCGACGCTCCGGCTGTTCCAACCAGCCCTGGTACCGGGATTGCTTCAGACACCGGAGTACATCCGGGCCGTACTCCAACGGCACAACCTCAGTGAGGACTCTCTCACTCGAACGATCAACGGCAGACTTGAACGTCAGGCCGTCCTGTACGACAACGCCAAGTCGCTGCGCTTCATCATCACAGAACCGGTTCTACGGTGGCGTATCGTCCAGCCACAAATGATGGCGGCACAGCTCGACCGGATCGTCTCCATTTCTCGCCTCTCTCATGTGGACATCCAAGTAGTCCCACTGAGAGCTCAGCAGCACGACTTTGCGAATCATGCGTTCGTAATTCGCGACGATCGCATGGTCACGATCGAGACAGTCCATGCCGAGGTAGTTGTCACGGACCCCAGAGACGTAGAACTCTACGTCGATAAATTCGGCGGATTCGAACAGGCCGCACTGTCCGGCGATGAAATGCGCAGCCTTGTCGAGGCAATCCGCGACGAGTTCTTGCGAGAACAGGAAAGAGGATAGACCCTCCTCTGTGGTGCGCAGAAGATGGCGACATGGAGAGCGAAGAGACCACTAGCGCGCTGCCAGGCGAACTGTCGCCCAAACCCGGTTGCTCTGGCTGCCTGTCCCTCTCAGTGGCCCGCGACAACGCCCGTTCCCGGATGGACTACGGCGCCGTATCCGACTCCAACGTGCGGATGCCCAGGCACCAGGCGGAGACGCACGCGTCATGAGCAAAGGGCGGGAATCCGAACCTTTTGCCGACCGGCCCCTGATGACCGTACGAGTCTCTCGCGACTCCGGGCAGACCTGGGAGCCGGAGCAGGCCGTGTTCACCACGGATGACCTGCCGCCGCTGATGACGACCGCATGGCCTCCGTGCCAATGTCCGCGCTGCGCTGAGCGCTGCAAGCACTCCGGTCGTTGAGTCGTCCCCCTCTCCAATGAGCTCCCGCCCGACCTGGGCGGCGGCGGTCACCCCTGGCCGCGATCAGATCAGTTGAGCAGGAAGGTGCAGTAAATGCTGGACGGAACCGACCTGTACGCGCTCGACATCAACGGGGCCTCCTTCGTGAAGGCATGCGGCGGCCCCTGCTCAGAGGGTTGCGTGACCCTCGCCCGGATCGGCGACGACGCCTGGGCCCTCGGCGACAGCAAGCGGCCCGACGCGCAGCCCCTCCGCTTCACCACGGAGGAGCTCGACGCGGCCGGCATCGACCCCGCGCGCTTCGGCCTGAACGTCTGACCCTTCCCCCAACCAGTCGGCCCCACCTCACCAAACGGGGCCGACTGACCCCTCCCTCTCTCAATCCGACGGGAACGACGGGTGCACCATCACGGCTATCTCTGGACCGGCCCGAAACAACGCTTCGACCAGGAGGCCCTACGGCGCCCTCCGCATCCCGAACCGCCCCCGACAGGCAGCAAACCGGAGCTGGTCCAGCGCTACCGGGAAGTGGTCGCCGAATTCCCGGTAGTAGATCTGCCGCCATTGGAGACGGCCTACTGGCTGATCAAGCCTCGGACACTGGTACGGGGCACCTGGGACGAGCCGAAGGAGGCAGCGGCGTGGCTCGGGGAGCAGTTGGCCGAGTTCGCACCCCGTTTCGTAGCCGAGGCACAGCGCGATGCGATGCACGTGGCCCGACTCGTCGGATCCGCTGCGGAGCGGTTGGTCGGGGGTGGCGACGTATCGCATGGCTTCTATCTGGAACGGCCCTCGTACCTGTCTCTGTCCGTGGTGACCTGTTCCCCTAACCGTGCGTTGCCGGAACTGCCTTGTCCTGTAGGGCAGTCGAACTGACCCGCCGGATTTCCCTGTCGGCCGTCCGGGCAGTGTCGGCTGTAGAAAATGACCGCTTAGAAGGAGCTGCCTTGACCAGTCTCACCCCGTGGCAACAACGACTGTCCACCGGCACGGAGGACATCCAGAGCGAAGTCATCGGCTGGTATCGCGGGACTCGGCACGGCAAGTCATACGTCCCCACCATGATCTGGGGCACCCTCCAGACGGAGGCCTATGCCACGGTGATTCTCCGTCAGGTCGTCGAGTTCCTGGGCATTCCGGACGACGTTCCGGCGGGCGTTGCCAAGCGGATGGAACGTCAGCAGGTGCTGTACGACGGGGAGCATCACTATGACGTGATCCTCGGCGAACAGGCCTTGTACACGAACATCGGCGGGCCGGTGGTGATGCGTGAGCAGATGGAGCGCCTGCTCCGCGACATCGACCTGAAATCCCTCACTCTCGGAGTGGTTCCCACCGCCGCCGAGGTGAGCGTGGTCCCCATGCCGGGATTCGACATGCAAGGCGATGACGAGGTCTGCTATGAACTCGTCTCCACTGGCGTGGACATCACCAACCCCGACGAACTCGCCCTCCACAACAAGGCGTTCACCGCCCTCCGCGCTGCGGCCGTTTACGAGGACGCCGCCAAGGAATTGATCAGCAAGGCGTCGCGCTTCTGGAGCAATGCGTGACGGCTCGGCCGTCCTCACGTCAGAACCAGTGCAGGCAATGGGGGGCGCGGTCGGCGCGGAAGAGGGCGTCGGCGAGGGGGGCGGCTGCAGGGCGGTGGGAGCGGATGTGTCCGGCGCGGATCAGGGTGCTGGGGGCGGTGCCGCCGAGGTAGATCGAGCCCAGGTCGGTCGCGTCCAGGGACAGGTCGGGGGCACGGTCCGTCGGGGCGCAGTCGGCCTTGCCGTCCCGGACGGTCAGCAGGTAGCGGCCGTGTTCGCCGAGGAACGGGTCGTCGACATCGAGGACGAGCTCGCCGTCCATGAACCAGCTACGCGCGGTCAGCGCACGCGGTATGTCCAGCAGCCGTACCCAGAGCCAGTCGGTGTCCTCGCTCACCTCGCCGGCGCGGAAGTCCGCGAGCTGCCAGCGCAGCGGGTGGTCGGGCGGGAAGTTCTTGAAGACGACCTGACTGACCAGGTCGTGGCCGAGTACGAACCGGGCCAGGGCCGTGAAGACGGCGTCGTCGGTGGCGATGGTCTCGTCGACCGTCAGGGTGTTGTTCTCGCCCAGCGAGTAGGTGGCGTACCCGTCGGGGACGCCGTCGGCGTCACGGTGGACGGCGACGTAGCGCGGCGCCGGAGAGACCGGGGGCTGCCCCGCGCTCAGGGTCCACCAACGGTGCGGCCGGGACAGCGCGCCGGGCTGTGCGCGGCGGTACCGGTCGTAGACCTCCTCAAGGAGCGCGACGCACTCGGCACGTCGCAGCAGCTCGACCGAGCCGGTGTCCGAATCCGCCCCTGACGTGTCGGCCGTTCCACGCGCCCGGGGGACGGCGAGTGCGGCCCGGTGGCGCGGCACCGTCAGGCGCTGTGTGTAGGTCGCCGGTCCGTAGCCGAACCGGCGGTAGATCAGGGCTTCCGAGGCCAGCAGCACGGAGAGGAAGTCCCCTCGGGCCCGCAGCTCGGTGAGTTGATGCCGCATCATCGCGCTGAGCACACCCTGGCGTCGGTGCGAGGGCACGACGCCGACGACGCTCACTCCGGCGGCCGGGACGACGTTCTCACCGGGCAGGGTGAGCTCGAACGAGTACGCACCGGCGGTGCCGACAGGCCGCCCGTCCGCCGTCACGGCGAGCAGGCCGCGGTCCATTTCGAGCGCCGCCCACCACACCCCGCCACCGTTGGTCGGCGTCTCCGGGAAGCGCCCGAACGCGGCATGGAGGGTGTCGACGAAGACGTCGCGATCGTCGTCGGTCGTGGGACGTATCTCCATCGCTGCCGCTGCCTCCCTGGAATACCAATCCCGGATACCAGACACCGGATTCCGGTTATCGGTTATCGGTTATCGGTTATCGGCACCACACCCCGTAGTGCCCCGCCACAGTGCAGCCTTGTCCCGTGGCCAGGTCAAACGAATTACGGCCGCCCGAGCCGGTCACGTCGGCTTCCAAGGCGATGCCGGTGGGATCAAGGCAGGCTGGCATGATCCATACGTGACCACTGAACCTGTGCGGCCGGGCCGCCGTCCGAAGTACGTCCTGTTCGATGTCGACGGCACTTTGATCGACGCTGTTAGCAACCAGCGTCGGGTCTGGGCCACTTGGGCGGGGCGGTACGGGCTCGATGGCGACGAGGTCTATCAAGTGGCGTTGCGTACGCGGCCGATGGAGACCTTCGCCCAGGTCGCCGCCGACCACGATCCGGACGAATGCCTGGCCCTGCTGCACGCGCTGGAGGACGAGGACGTACGGTCCGGTGTCTACTCGGCGTTCGACGGCGCGGCGGAGCTGCTGCACAGCCTGCCGCCGACGGCCTGGGCGTTGGTGACCTCGAACTACGAGCACCGGGTGCGTGGCCGTTTCCTGCGGACGGGTCTGCCAGTGCCGGAGGTGATCGTGGACGCGGCCGCCGTCGAGGAGGGAAAGCCCTCCCCCGTGCCGTACCTGCGGGCCGCCGCTCAACTCGGCGCCGCGCCGGAGGACTGCCTGGTCATCGAGGACGCGCCCTCCGGAGTGCGCTCCGGGCTGCGCGCCGGGATGACGGTGTGGGGCGTGAACGCCGACGATGCGGTGGAGGGCGTACACCGCCATTTCGGCACGCTGCGCGAGGCCGTCCCGCACATCCGTCGCTTCGTGTCGGAGCACCACGGGGATCTCGCGACAGAGGCGGCAGAGGCGGCAGA
>JABFVM010000370.1 GCA_013362785.1 Streptomyces sp.
GTGCGGGATGAGGGCGGCGTAGCGGGCCCAGTTGCCGGCCGAGGAGGAGTCGCGCGGGTCGGCGGAGACGAGGACCTTGCGGGCGGCAGCCGAGTAGCGCTCGGCGTCGGCGGGCGACTGGATGGACCGTACGAAGCGGTGGAAGAGCCGGTGCATTCGCAGGGTGCCGACGGTCTGGGAGTCCATCCGCGGCCCGGGTTCGTACTCGATCCGCATGGAGGTGATCTCGGACAGCCGGCGCAGCGCGGTGTTCCAGCTGCTGGGCTCGGCGATCAGTTCGGCCAGTTCGGCGGGCAGGTCGCTGTGCCGGGCGGTCTGCAGCAGCCGTACGGGGACCACGTCGGGCGAGAAGCAGACGAGCAGGTTGAGCAGCTGCCAGGCGGACTCCGAGCCCTCGCGCAGAGTGTTGACGAGCTTGGCCCAGGCGACCTCGAAGCTCTGCGGGTACTGGCCGGAGGTCATGACGCCGAAGTGGTCCGGGCGGCCGTCGCGGATGTCCCGGATGTAGTCGTCGACCGGCACGGTCGGGTTGATGTCCAGCCAGGCGGCCGTCTGATCGAGCAGCAGGGGCATGTCCTCGACGGCCTCGGCGAGCCGCGCGGCCTGGGCGTCGCCGAGGCGTTCCGTGCGGCGCTCGGCGAAGGCGACGCTCTCCCGGCGTTCGAAGGCCGGTACGGCGATGGTCTCGGCGTGGGCGCCCCACTCGCTTTTGAGCGTGGTGACGAGGATGTGGCCGCGCCCCTCGGGCACCAGGTCGGTCAGCCGCTCCGGGTCGCCGGCGCCGTCCAGGACGAGCAGCCAGGGCCGGGCGGTGCGGTCGAGTTCACGGCGGACGGCCGTGATGATGGTCGCGAGGTCGCCGGAGTCCGGCACGTCCAGGGCGGACGCGAGGTCGGCGAACTGCTGGCGGGCGGTGACGCGTTGGGCGGCGTTGACCCACCAGACGATGTCGTACTCGCCGGCGAACCGGTGGACGTACTCCAGGGCCAGCTGGGTCTTGCCGATGCCGCCCGGGCCGAGCAGCGCCACGGCGGCGCCGTCGGCACCGGCGGCGGAGAAGGCGCCGTAGACCTTCTCCAGCAGTTCGGTGCGGCCGACGAAGCGGCGGTTGCGGCGCGGGACCTGCCAGACGTCCGGCGGGTCGTCGGGGAAGCGGGGGCCGCGGCGCAGGTCGATCAGGGTGCCCGGGGCGGCGATGCCCGCGCACTCCAGGACCCGGCTGCGGGCCACCTCGGGGCGCAGACCGCGCAGTTCGACGGGGGCCAGGGCGATGACGGCCTCGGGCATCGGCCGGGCGGTGATGCTCACCGCGGCCATGCGGTCGTGGTACGCCGGCAGCACCTGCCGCAGGGCCTCGGCCCAGGCCTCGAACCGCTCGTTGCCCAGCCGCTCGTGCCAGTCGTCTATCACCAGCAGGACGCGTCCCGGCGCGCTCAGCAGGTCGGTGAACGCCTCGGCGGTCGGGGGTCGCCGCAGCGGGTTCCACCTGATCAGGGTGGTGCCCCGTCCCGCGGCCCGGATCTGGTGGTCGATCCACTTGGCCCAGGACTCGCTCTGTCCGGCGAAGACGACCGTGACATGTCCGAGTTCTGCCGCCATCTCGCCGTTTCCCCTCGACTGAACCTGGTCACGAGTGTGCACAGGTTATTCAATTGTGCGTCAAATCGGTTCCAGAGGTGCCGAGTTGCACCGAGTCGATCATCGCTCGGGTCATCGGGCCCTTCCGGACGTCCGCTGCAGCCGGTGCGCGATGTGCCGGACGAGCCGCTCCAGGTCGGCGCAGTAGACACTGGGGTGCCGGAACCCGGTCCCGGGAGCGTACCGGTGCACATAGTTCCCGCCCCCGCACACCTTTCCCACGGGACACCCCAGGCACTCCTCGGCCAGGGCCCGCTCCCCCAGTTGCCGTGCGGCGACTCCGGGATGGCGCAGGGCGTCGTCGAAGGAGTGCCCGAACACGTCGAGCCCGGTCTCCGAGGCGCCCTCGTACGCCGACCTGAGCGAGTCGACCTGCTCGATGGCGCCGTCCGTCTCCACCACGACGGCGGCCATCGGCGACAGTCCCACGGCCTCGGCCCTGCTGGGCGCGCCGAGGAGCAGCCCCGCGATCTCCTGGAACAGCCGGATGCGTGTGGTGAGCCGCCCCTCGTCCCACCAGGCGTCGAAGAGGGTGGCGAGCCAGTCGCCGTAGGGGGTGGGACGGGGTCGGTGCCTGCCCGGTGGCCGGGTGGGCAGGCCCGGGGGCGGCCGGTCCCAGTTGGCGTGCGGGAGCAGGAAGTCGACGCCGGGCGGGCGCAGTTCGAGGAGCGAGCGGTAGACGTCCAGCGGATCGGCGGCCAGGTCGATGGTGCAGAGGATTCCGGCGTACGACTCCGGTCGTGCCGCGAGCCGGTGTGCCGCGGCGCGGGCGGCGGGCCAGGCGGGGCGCCCGGCGTGGTCGACCCGGCGGGCGTTGTAGTCGGCCCGGCCGCCGTCGAGGCTGAGGCCGACCCGGACTCCGGCGTCGGCGAGGCGGTCGAGGGACCGGTCCGTCAGGCGGGTGCCGTTGGTCTGGACGGTGGCGGTGACCCGGCAGTCGACGGCCGCGCGTACCGCGTCGACGTAGGCCAGGACCGGGTCGGGGCCGGTGAGGAGGGGTTCGCCGCCGTGCAGTTCGATGCGGATGGCGTCGAGGCGGTGGGTGCGGACGTGCTCGGCGATACGGTCCGCCGTGCGGCGCACGGTACGGACGGAGGTGCTCGCCGGACGGTCGCGCCAGCCGTGGTCGGGGCCCTGGTAGAGGTAGCAGTAGGTGCAGTCGAGGTTGCACCGGCCGTGCACCTTCAGCACGAACTGCCGGAACGGGACCGGCCGGTGGGCCGTGACGTCGAGCAGGTCGTACGGCCAGGGCGGGTGGGACTGGGGGTGGGGGTAGGCCGTCATGGCGCGTCTTCGTAGTGGGCGACGACGAGGGGCTCCCCCTCTCGGGTGCGGAGCTCGGCGAGGATCACAGCCAGTACCGGGTGGTCGGTCTGGTCGGGTGGGCCGAGCTCCGGGAGGGGTATGTGGGTGTCGTCGGCGGGGAGGGTCACTCGGCGGCCGTTCCGGAGGACAGGCGGGAGACGCGCTGACGAAGGAAGAGGGTGAGCTCGCGGTCGTTCGTCAGGCGGAGGGCATGGTCGTAGTCGGCCTGGGCCGTCCTGGGTCTGCCCTGCGACTCCCGCGCCTGGCCGCGCCTCCTGAGGGCTTCGGCCACCAACTCGTCGTCGTCGGCCTCCTCGGCGTACTCGACCGCTTGATTGAAGAACTCGATCGCCTTGTGCAGATGCGTGATCGCTTCTGTGCGCTCGTACAGCCGACTGGACACCCTTCCGCGGTTGCTGTGGCACTCCGTGAGGAACCACGGGTCCTCGGCGCCGCGAGCCGCCTCCGCGAACAGCCAGTCGGCCTCGTACAGATCGGTCAGCACGCTGGTGAGCAGGTAGCGCCGGTAGTAGGCGCGTCCCAGGTACAGGCGCAGCCAGGGCAGACGGGGTTCGTCCGGCACGCACTCGTCGACCGCCTGACGCAGGTGATCGACGCTCCTGGCGATGTCCTCGCCCTCTCCCCGCAGCCCGAACCGGGTCTGCAGGGCCAGGCCGACGTCGGTCAGCACTCCGAGCCGTCGGGGGTCGTCCTCACCGAGGAGTTGCAGTGCCTGTTCCCATGCCTCGACGGCTCGGTGCAGCGGAGTCAGCGATCCGGACTGCTCGTGGCGGCCGTGGTGGATCCGCCCGGTCCGTACGAGGCACTCGAACCTGAGCTCGGCGTCGTCGCCCGCGGCCTGGTGGGCCTGCTCGACCGCGTACAGCAGCAGGCTCTCCTCGCGCTCGGGCTGCGGGATCTCGACGGCGGCCGCCACATCCAGCCAGACCCGGGCTCGCTCGGCGGCCGGCAGGGCGGTCTCGTCCCGGACCGCATCCATCAGGTCCTCGGCGGCACTGGCGGCCGCGTCGGCGGCGACCTCCGCATGCCGCTCGTGCTGCCGGGCCAGATCGAGCCACAGCCGCCCGCGGGCGACCAGGGCGAGCGCGGAGCCGGACAGCTCGAACCACACTCCGGCCGCGTCGACGGCCCGGTGCAGATGCAGCACCTGCCAGTCCTCGGCGGTGACGACGGGCTCGCCGTCCCCCCAGACTCCCGGCCCCAGCTCGGCCACGGCCCGCCGCACACCCGTCAGCGCCTCCGCGGCTGCTCGGCGCGCCTCCGGTGCCGCCGCCCCCGAGTCCTCGTCGGCCAGGACCGCGCCGAGACTGTCGTCGGCCAGATACAGCAGCACGCCCAGCGCATGCTCCTGCGCCCGTCCCGGCTGACTCGGGGCCCACTCCCGCAGGCTCTCCGGAATGCCCTCGAAGCCGAGCCCGCTCGTTCGCACCTCCTGCGCCTGCGCCCAGCACACCAGCCCGCGAACGAGCTGCCCGTGCGCGGTGAGGGCCTGCCCGTCGATCGCCTCCCAGGCCTCCCGCAGGTCCTCCCGCACCCGCCGCACCCGCCACCGGGAAAGGAGCGCACGGGCCAACTCCTCACCCGCAGCGGACCGTTCGCTCTCCGACCCCGCCACTGCGACCGACTGCCGCAGACACCCCACCGCGGCATCGAGTTCCCGGGTGAGCCCCTCGCCGTCGAACCGCGCGAGCGCCTGCCGCCCCTGCGCCAGCAGTTCCTGTACACCCTGCCCCGGCGCCACCGGCATGGCCGGCAGCCGGGCCCCGAGATCCCGCAGCACCTCCGCCGACACCTCGGCGAACGCCCGCAGCCCGGCCGGCTCCCGCTCCACCGGACCGGTCAGCGGCTCCGGGTCGGGCGGTACCGCGCCCCGCAGGAACGCCCCCGCCAGCGCGGGGAAGTTGCGCGCGCTGCGCCCGAACTTCCGCTCCACGTACTCGGAGCAGTGCTTGAGCAGCAGCTCCACCTCGTCGACCGACAGACGGGAGCGCAGCTCGGTGGCCACCCCCGGCAGGAACTCGTACTGGACGGCCCGCGGATCGTCCGCGTCCTCCCGCCGCCGCAGCAGGCCGCTCAGCAGCACCTCGGACAGCACGTCCGGCCCGCTCCCGGCCAGCATGGCGTGCTGGACCAGCTGCATCACCGGCAGATACAGCGGCACCGCGGACAGATACACCGCCAGCCGCCGCGCCTCGGACGACGCCGGACGCCAGAACGTGCGGACGCGATCCGCTCCGCTGCGCTCCTGCGCGGCCCGCACCGGCGCCGCCGACGCGGGATGGTCGGCCCGCACCCAGCCGGCCGCGGCGGACAGCGACTGTCCCGTGGCCCCGGACACCAGCCGCGCCCAGCCCTCCACCGACTCCCGGCGCAGCGCGAGCACGGGAACGGGCAGCGCCCCGGCGTACACCGGCCCCTTGTCGGACCGGAACACCAGCGCCCCGGCGGGCCCCTCTCGCCGGTGCAACAGCCCGCGCCGGGCGGGCAGATGGGTGCGCAGCCACATCCGCTGCGGCAATGGCTGTACGACGGCCACGGGCGCCGTCGCGGCCCAGCGGTGCAGCAGCCGCTGCACCTGTCCGCTGCGCCACATGGGCCCGGCGCAATCGCTGAGGACCAGGGTGACGCGCCGCCCGGTCGGGTCGCTGAGCTGCTCCGGGGCGTGCAGGGCGGCACCCGGCTCCGGGGTGGCCGCGCAGCCGGGCCGGCCGCCGGGCGTCTCGTGGAGGTAGCGCACCTGCACCTCGCGGAAGGCGCCGGCGCGGGCGCAGACCTGCCGCAGTTCATCGAGGGCCTGCTGCCAGACGACCGTCGAGGTGGAGACGTCCATCAGGAGCAGCAGGCGGGCCTCGCGGCGCCGGTCGGTGCGCAGGACGGGCAGGACGAGCCCGGACTCGGCGGCGCGTTCGGCGGTGGCCCGCTCGTCGAGGGTGCGTGGAACGGGGCGTACGGGGGCGCGGTAGCGCTGGAGGGGCCGTAACCCTCGTTGCAGTGCCAGGGGTTCGGGCAGGGCGGGGGCGGCCGGGACGCGGACCGGGGTCATCCGGGTGTCGATACGTCCGCCGCCCGGGCCGGGTGCGAACAGGCGGGCGCTGTCGGGTTGCCGGGGCTCGGCGTTCTCGGTGGGCGTGCCTACGGTCTGGAGCGGGTGCGGGGCGAGGGTGTCGGGGCCGGCGGGTGGTTCCGGATCGACGAGGGGGGTCGTTCCGGTCCGGTCGGGCTGTGCGGCGGCGGGCGGCAGCCAGCGGGCCAGCCACAGGGCGTCCGCCAGTTCCTCGACGCCGGGTGTGATGCCCGCGTCCCGCAGCCGCGCGACCAGCGCCGTGAGCACGGGGCTCACGCCGCTGGGCGGGGTGCCGGGGGCGCGGGGGGTCATCGGCTACCGGGGCCCGTGGTCGAGGGGCTGCATCAGCAGTTCCGAGATCTCCTCGCGGCGCCGGCCCGCGTCCCGGGCGGCGTGCTGGGCGAGGAAGATGGCGTTCAGCAGCTGGTCGGTGGGGCGCAGCGCGCCGTCCGCCTCGGACTGGGTGAACTGGTCGACGAGATCGCGGTTGGCGTCGTAGGCACCCTGTCCGAAGTGGGCCTGGACGAGGGCGGCGAGGCGTTCGTCGCGCGGGGCCTTCAGGTCGAGCGGGATGCAGCGGCGCAGCAGGGCGGCCGGGAACTCGCGCTCGCGGTTGCTGGTCATGATGACGAACGGGAAGGCGCGGCACCGGACCTGACCGTCCGTCACCGTCACCCGGCGCCCGTCGTCGGTGAGGACCCGCACCTCGGGGGTGCGGTCGGCGATGCGCTCCAGTTCGGGGATGGCGAAGCGGCCTTCCTCCAGGACGTTGAGCAGGTCGTTCGGCAGGTCGATGTCGCTCTTGTCCAGCTCGTCGATGAGCAGCACCCGGGGCTTGTCGGCGGCGAGCAGGGCGGTGCCGAGCGGGCCCAGCCTGATGTACCGGCCGATGTCCTGGGCGCCTTCCTCGCCGGGCAGCTGGGCGTCCTGGAGGCGGCCGATGGCGTCGTAGGTGTAGAGGCCGTCGCGCAGTTCGCTGCGGCTGACGATGGGCCACTCCAGGACCCGGCCGAGGTCGAGTTCGTAGGCGACGGAGTGGGCGAGCGTGGACTTGCCGACGCCGGGTTCGCCGGTGACGAGCAGCGGGCGGCGCAGATACAGGGCGGCGTTGACGAGTTCGAGGGCGTCGGGGTCCTGGACGGGCAGCGGGACGGTGCGCTCGCCGAGCCTGCGGTGGGTGACGGAGTCGAGCTCCGGGACCTCGTAGTCGACGGGCGGGGCCTCGAACCGGCGCCAGGGCGGTGGGTCCGGCAGCTCGGCGATCCTCGCCGGATCCGGTTCTCCGATCCCCCGGTAGATGAACCACTCGCTCATGGCGCGCTCCTCGTCGACGGTCGGTGGTGGTCCACGTCCTGGCCGACGGGAGCGTCGTACGCCCGCAACGGGCCCCTGGAAACATACCCGGAACTGCCTTGGTACACCGGGGATTTCGGCCAGTTGTCGATGTTGTTCACAGCGGCGCGTCCACCGTTTCGATCTCCTCTCCGGGCAGGGGCCGGCGCGGATCGTCGTAGAGCAGGGCGAGCGGTTCGGCCCAGGTGCTGTCGGGACGCTGCTCGCTGATGTCCTGCCGTACGTGCCGCAGCCGGTCGGGGAGTTCGGCCAGCGAGCCGAGGGTTTCGAGGAACTTCTCCACGCGCGCGTGCAGCGTGTCGCAGTCGGGCAGGCAGGCGCCGCGCTCCGGGTGCGGGCCGATGTGCCAGAGCGCGACGGAGTGGCCGCCGCTCAGCGCGTGCTTCATGGCGACGCGCCCGGTGCCCTGTCCGGCGGGGCGGCACATCACGGGGATGCGGTCGAGTTCGGCGGCGCGGTAGCCGCCCGCGTCGACGGCGCCCGGCGGAGGGATGCGCCAGCCCTGGAAGCGCCGTCCGGCGGTCATGCTCTCCCAGCGGTCGACCCAGAGGCTGTCCGGTTCTCCCCGGCGCTCAAGGGCGCGCAGCACGAGGCGGCGGCGTGCGCCCAGGTGCCCGGGGTCGTTCAGCGCGGCGATGTCCGCGAACCGCCAGCGGTGCACGGCGGTGTCGAAGTACTCGGCGGGCAGCGCGACTTCGAGCGGTACGGGGTGCCCCTCCCGGTCCTTGGACTCCAGCAGTCCGCCCAGCGGGACGCGCAGCGCCTGTACGAGTTCGTCGGGCCGGTATCCGCGCACCGAGGTGTCCGTCTCGTGGACCTCGGGCAGTCCGTCGCCGTCGTCGTACCAGATCTGCCAGAAGAACCGGACGGGCTGCGCGCCGATCACCGGGTCCAGGAGCAGGGCCGCGACGGGGCCCTCGCCGGGGCCGGGGTAGGAGATCACCACGCGCTCCGGGCCGTTGGCCTCGGGGGACGGCCGGAGTTCGGCGGGGAGGCTGACGTCGCGGGCGTAGGCGTGCATGTGGCGGCGGGTGTCGCGGCGCAGCCGTTCGTCGATCCACCCGGCGAGGAGGGGGCTGCCGGCGTCGCGGGCGCGGGCGTGGGCCTCGACGAGCCTGAGGTAGCGCAGGAAGGTGAGCGGGTCGAGCGGTGCGGTGCCCTCGTAGAGCAGGCCGTGGCCGTCGCGCCAGGTCCGCAGCTCCGGTGTGGCGCCGGGCCACTGGAAGCCGCTGCGCGCCACCTTGGCGATGACCTTGACGGTGTGCTCGTGGCGCGGGGGCGGCAGCGCTGCCAACAGGGCGAGCGCCTTGCGGCGGTCGCGGGGCGTCCAGACCGCGCCCTGGTCGTCGGCCGACCCGCGCTGGAGCTCGATCCAGTTGGCCCCGTGCTCCGACACCGGCTCCTCGCCGTGCCAGCGGTCGTGGGCGGCCATGACCGTGCGGTAGGTCTCGCCGAACCGGCGCAGCGCGGCGACGGCCACCGCCTTGCCGCCGTCCTTGTCCTTGCGCCTCGACTTGATCAGTCCTACGACGGCGCCCGTCTCCGGGTCGAGCAGCGGGCCGCCCGACATCCCGCTCGGGATGTCGATGTCGGACTTGATGATCAGGCCGTAGGTGTCCTCGTGGCCGTTGATCCAGGCGTCCACGAGGCGGAAGTGGGCCTCGGGCGGGCCGGGGTAATAGCCGCAGGCCTTCAGCGCGCCGGTGTGGCGGGCGGCTCGGTCGGTGAGCCATACGCACTCGTGGAGGTGCTCGCCGGTCAGCCGGACCAGGGCGAGGTCCTCGGCCAGCGGGACCTTGTGGCTGCGCGGGTCGGTGATCAGCCACTCGGCGAGGCGGGCCTCGGCGTCGATTCCCTCGCCGCGCACCCGGAACACGGTCGTGCGGTCCGCCGCGAGGTGCGGGCGCAGCACATGGGCGGCCGTCAGCACCCAGCCGGGCGCGACGAAGAAGCCGCTGCCCCATAAGGGGCCGTCCTTGCCGTCGGCGGGGAGCAGATGGACGGTGGCGGCCCGGACCAGGTCGAAGAGACGTTCGTCGTCCTGGCTCATGCGCCGACCGCTCTCCGGTCGCCCTCCTCCGCGCCCCCGCGATCGAACTGCCAGGTGAGGGTGACCTCCAGGGACGCCTTGGCCTCCCCGCGCGCGAGCACGGCGACCGCCAGGCCCTCCTTGGCGGTCAGTTCCACGCCGAAGGTGATGGACGCCTCGTCCGGCCTGACCTCCCGGGCCGCGTCGAGCACACTGCCGCCGACGGCCCTGATCAGCTCCTGGAGCTGCTCGACCTTCGCCGTCGCGGCCTCGGTGAAGCCGACGTCCTCCTGGTCGTCGTAGGGGTCCGCAGCACCGATCCGTGCGGTGACCACCGCGCCGCCCGGCAGCTCGATGTCCTGGATGTAACTCATCCCGCTCCCCCCGAAGAGCCCGAGCCGCCCGGCCAACCGACCTCGGACGGCGCCCACTTGAACAGCGACGAGGCTAATACCCAGGATGGTTGCAGGAGTATGCGGGGATGGCCGGGTGCGACTAGTCCTCGTCCTCGTCGTCCAGGCGGGCCAGCCAGGTCGCCAGTCGCTCCACCGGTACCTCGAAGTCCGGGTTGAGGTCGACGAACGTGCGCAGCTGCTCGGCGAGCCACTCGAAAGTGACCTCCTCCTCGCCGCGCCGCTTCTCCAGTTCCTCGATGCCACGGTCGGTGAAGTACAACTCTTGCTCCTGAGACTGACGGGCCAAGCCCTCGGGATCTGCTCCCCTTCAGGGTATGCCGCACCGCCCGGCGCTTCCCAGGCCGTCAGTCGGGTACGTGGGTGAGGCCGTACGCCAGCCCCAGCGCACCGTTCGCCAGCAGCACCCCGCCCGCCGCGATCCAGCCACCGCTGCGCCGCCGCAGCCCCCACACCGCGAGGGGCAGACCGACCGCCACCTGGGCGAGGGCGACGGCGCTGGCCCTGGGGCCGCCCGCCCAGGGAAGCCAGGGGACGAGGCGGCCGGCCTCGACGGCGTCGAGTTCCGCGAGGAAGGCCTCGCGCCAGCCCGGCCACTCGATCCGGACGTGCGGCTGGAGTCGGGCGGCCTCGTGGAGGCGGTCGGCGCTCTCGCCGGGGATGAGGCCGGACGGCAGGGAGACGCCCGCGCGCGTGAGGACGGCGAGGAGGCCACGCATGCGTGCCCGCGCGTCGGCCGCGCCGTCGGGTCGGGTCAGCGCGTCGAGGGACTGCACGTCCATGACGGGGTCGAGGCCGAGCCGGCCGGCGAAGGTGTGCATGGCCTCGTCCTCACCGGCCGGGGTGCCGTTGGTGAGCCAGATGTAGCCGACCGGGCGGCGGAAGCCGGAGGCGAGGGTGAATCCGGCCCGGTCGGCGTCCCACCAGAGCGCGAGCACGGGCCAGGAGCCCCCGACGGCGAGGGCGGTGGCCCAGCCCGTGAGGACGCGGTCGACCGGTTCGCCGCCCTCCTGCCAGGGCCGCCCCTCGGGCACGAGCACGCTCCACTCCCCGCCGGCCGGCACCAGAAGCATGTGCTCGCGCAGCAGCTGGGCCGCGGCGGCGACGGACTCGGGCTCGGCCCGGCAGAGCAGCAGGGCGCCCGGGGCGGGGCGGGCCCGGCGGGCGGTCCTGGACTCTTCCGTCGGCATGCCAACACGCTAGGCCGTTTTGTCCACCTCAGGAGATTTGTGATCACCAGAACGAGTGCTTGACTTTCCGTGTCCGCGATATATCGTGTTTCACGGAAGACGCGATATGGCGTGTCGTGTTCAGGTCCGGCCCGTGCGGCCGTGTCCGGTCGCCCAGGAGGTCCGCACCATGTCCGAGTGGTCCGTAGCAGAGCCCAGGAAGCTCACCTTCGACGAGCCGGTGAGCGAGCTCCAGGTCCGCATCGTCAACGGCACTGTGAACGTCGTGGGGACGGAAGAAGGTTCCGCCCGCCTGGAGGTCTCCGAGATCGAGGGCCCACCCCTGGTGGTGACCCAGCAGGGCGGCACACTGACGGTGGCGTACGACGACCTGCCCTGGAAGGGCTTCCTCAAGTGGCTCGACCGCAAGGGCTGGCGGCGCAGCGCGGTGGTCTCCCTGGCGGTGCCGGCCGACACCCGCGTCGAGGTCGGTGTGGTCGGCGCCGGGGCGGTGGTCTCCGGGATCCAGGGCCCGTCGGTCGTCAAGGGCGTCACCGGCGACACGACCCTCGTCGGCCTGTCCGGCCCGGTGCGCGCCGACACCGTCTCGGGGAATCTGGAGGCCCAGTCCGTCACCGGCGACCTCCGCTTCAACTCGGTCTCCGGCGATCTGACGGTCGTCGAGGGCTCCGGCTCGTCCGTGAAGGCCGACTCCGTGAGCGGCTCCATGATCGTCGACCTCGACCCGGACGGCCCGACCGACATCCGGCTGACCAGCGTCTCCGGCGAGATCGCCATCCGCCTGCCGGCCCCGGCGGACGCCGACGTCGAGGCGAACACCGCGAGCGGCACGATCTCCAACGCCTTCGAGGACCTCCGGGTCCACGGCCAGTGGGGCGCCCACAAGATCACCGGCCG
>JABFVM010000295.1 GCA_013362785.1 Streptomyces sp.
TGAGCACCTGAGCACCTGAGCACCTGAGCACCTGAGAGTCTGAGCAACATCGCCGGGGCCTGACCGGCCTGAGCCGCCGGTCAGGCCCCGGAGTCGTGGGGCGGTGGTGCCCCGCGTCAGCGGCCGTGGCGGGCGCCTCCGGCCGCGCGCCTGCGCACCGACGCGAACAGAACCGCGGAACCGAGCGCCAGGACGGCCGCGCCGCCCATCGCGAGATACGGCGTGCTGCCGTCCCCGCCGGTCTCGGCGAGGTTCTCGCTCGCACCGGCCGCCTTCGGCCGGTTGGCCGGGGCGGCGGGCTGGGCCTCCTCGGCCGCCGCGGCCGGCTCCGCCGACGTTCCGGCGTCCTGGTCGCCGTGGCCGTGGTGCTCGACCGTCGACTGGTCGGCGCCGGCCTCGATCTGCTCCTCGGAGGGCGCGGAGGCGCTCGGGGCGGGCGCGGCCCCGCCGCCCGAGGGGCCGGAGCCGCCTGTGCCGCCTGTGCCGGAGCCGCCCGTGCCGGTGCCGCCGCCGTTTCCGCCGCTGCCGCCGCCGAAGGTGACGTCCGAGCAGGAGTAGAACGCCTCCGGGCTGTCCGAGCGCTGCCAGACCGCGTACAGCAGCTGCTTGCCCGAGCGCTGGGGCAGGGTGCCCGAGAACGTGTAGAAGCCGCCCGAGGCCGCCGGGTCGGTGGCCGTCGCCACCGGGTTCGCCAGGTCCAGGTCGTTCCAGGCCAGCGGCTTCGCGGGGTCGTAGCCCGGCTTGGTGACGTAGACCTTGAAGGTGCCCTTGTGCGGGGCGGTCACGCGGTACTTGAAGGTGTACGACCCGCTGCTCACGCGCGTCGCGGGCCAGTCGGCGCGGGCCTGGTCGAGGCCCTTGAACTCCTCGCTGTTCGCGCTGCACAGCTTGCCGTCCGGGATGAGCTCCTGGTGCCGGCCGGCCGCGTCGCCGATGCGTATGCCGTTCCAGTCGTACAGGGCCTGCGCCCCGCCCGCCGAGACCGCCGCCTTGCACGCGTCGGACTTCGGGCTCTCCGGACCCTCCGCGTAGCACTGCGAGACCCGGCTGACCGGGTCGCCCATCGAACCGTGCGCCGCGGCGGGCGCGGTGGCGAGGGCGGTCAGGGCGAGCGGGGCCAGGCCGAGCGTGGCGACGGCGGCGGCCTTGCGGCGTGCGGGCATGGAAGATCTCCTCAGGGGGGTTCTGACACGTGGGGTGAATCCCGTGGGGGCGATCAGAAACTAGCCCGAGGAAACCGCGAAATCGCCTGCTGGAGGCGGGTGATGGCGATCTTTAGGGTCGCCTTAAGGGAGTGTTCGGACTGAGATCAGGTAGGTAGCGTTCGGGTCATGACGAGCGAGGAGATCCGGCCCGCGACGGCCGCCGACGTACCCGCCGTGAAGGCCGTGACCGACGCGGCCTACACGCCCTACATCGAGCGCATCGGCCTGGCGCCCGTGCCCATGGAGGCGGACCACACGGCGGACGTGGCCGCGGGGAAGGTGTTCGTGACCGGTGATCCGGTGATCGGCCTCGTGGTGGTCGAGGCGTACACGGACCATCTGTACCTGGACAGCATCGCCGTCCACCCCGACGCGCACGGCACGGGCGTGGGGCGACGGCTGCTGCACTTCGTGGACGCACGCGCGCGTGCGCTCGGCCTGCCCGAGGTCAGGCTTCTGACGAACGCGAAGATGTGGGAGAACCAGAAGATCTACCCGAAGTACGGCTATGAGGTCGTCGAGCGCCGGGTGGACGGGCCGTACGACCGCATCCACTACCGCAAGCGGCTGACCTGACGCGTTCTCGTTGTGTGCGTTTTCGTTGTCTGCGGCCGGCAGGGCGTCTCAGCCGTCCGGCCACCAGGTGCGTGCGATGTCCTTGCGGACCTCGGGTCGTCCCGAGGGGCTCTCGTCGGCCTCCTCGCGGACCCGGCGGGCGTCCGTCTTCCTCTTCAGGGGCTTCTGCACGGTCATACGGCGCATGGCTGCCTCCTTCGGGGTCCACCGAGTTCCTCGTTCATGTGGAGGTAGACCCTTTTGGGGAGAGTTGCTCATCGCCGCAGGTCCTGTCAGTGGCGGCTGTCACGATCCGACTGTCAGTGGCGGGTGTCACTCTTGGCCCCATGACCGACATGACGAACGGTGAACACGCCCTCACAGGCGCGGACCCGGACTGGGACGCCGCCGCCCCCTCCTTCGACGACGAGCCGGACCACGGCCTGCGCGACCCCGAGGTGCGCCGGGCCTGGGCCTCCCGGCTGCGCGCATGGCTGCCCGGGCGCGCGTGTGACGTGCTCGATCTCGGCTGCGGCACCGGCAGCCTGTCGCTGCTCGCGGCCGAACAGGGACACCGGGTCACGGGCGTGGACCGGTCCCCGGCGATGGTGGACCTCGCCCGCGCCAAGCTCGCCGGACGTGACGCGGCGTTCCTCGTCGGTGACGCGGCGACGCCGCCGGTGGGGGAGGAGCGGTACGACGTCGTGCTCGTACGGCATGTCCTGTGGACGCTGCCCGACCCCGCGCGCGTGCTGCGGCACTGGGCGGGGCTGCTGCGACCCGGGGGACGGCTGGTGCTGGTCGAGGGAGTGTGGGGGACGGTCAGCCCCGTCGGCATACCGGCGGACCTGCTCACCGGCCTGCTCGCCCCGCTCGCCGCACACGTGCGCGTGGAGCGGCTGTCGGACGACGAGCTGCTCTGGGGGAGGGCCGTGGACGACGAGCGGTATGCCGTGGTGGCGGGGGTCGAGGCCGGGACTTTCTAAGCCAGCAAGGACTCCAGGCCGCCCTCCGCGCCGGCGAGCGCCTCCAGCTCGTCCAGGGCCGCCAGCGCCGCGGCGGCGGCCTCGGGGTCCGACTCCGTCAGGCCGCTCTCGGCGAACTCGTCCTCGTCGAGACGGCGTACGTCCGTGCCGTCGGCGGACCGCCACAGGTCCAGGTCGAGATCCTCGACGACCAGCTCGGCGCCGGACAGCGTGGCCGGGCGGGTGATGTCGCAGTACCAGCCCTTGAGGGCGCCCGCGCTGTCGCGGACCTCCTTCACGGCGTACCAGCGGTCGCGCCAGTAGTACTCGGTGAAGACATCGCCCGGCTCGAACCGCACGAAGCCGAAGTCACGGACCCCGGCGCCGGACCAGGGGGCTCGGACGGCGATCCGGACGCCGTCGTCGGCGACCAGCTCGGCCGCGTAACGGATCTTCGTACGGCCGCCCTTGACGAGGACCACGTCCAGCGGGCGTGACCGCTCAGCCGAGTTCGCGGACATGGCGGACCTCCGTCGCGCAGATCTCGTAGCCGAACCACTTGTTGATCGCGAGCATGGGGCCGTTGCCGGTGTCGTTGCCCGTGAACGCCTCCGTGAGACCGGCGGCGCGTGCGCGGTGCAGGGAGTCGTTCTTGGCGAGTTTGGCCAGACCCCGGCCGCGGAAGGCGCGGGCGGTGCCGGTCATGGCGTTGGTGTACCGGGTGGCGCCGTCCGTGCGGGCCAGGGTGAAGGCCGCGGGACGGCCGTCGACCACCGCGACGGACGTCAGCTCATGGCTGAGGAGCGGGTGGTTCCAGGTCTCTTCCAGCCAGGCCTCGTAGTCCGTGAACTCGTAGGTGACGTCGCTCGGTTCGTCCGACGCCGTCTCCGCGTCCAGCTCGAACAGCGGACGCGGATCGTCCGCGAAGTCGGCTGCCGTGCGCAACTCGACACCCGGGGGCGGGGCCTGGACCGGCGGCAGCGTGCCGCCCGCCAGATCCAGCCGGAGGAAGTGCGCCGAGCGGCCCGCGCGGTAGCCGTGCCGCTCGGCGAAGGCGCGGTTGCCCGGTGCGTCGAGGAGCCACGCGAACAGCCTGGTCGCTCCTTGCTCGGCGAGGTACTCCTCGGCGGTGCGGACCAGCAGCGTGCCGGCGCCGCGACGGGTGCGCTCCGGGTGGACGTACACGTTGACGTAGCCCTGGCCGGGCTCCGGGCTGTCGTGGACGAGCCCGACCTGCGCGGTGCCGATCACCTCGCCGTCCTCCTCCGCGACGAGCGGCCGGTACCGGGCGTCGGGGTGGATGTGTGTGACGTCGTAGGCGACGGCGTCCGGGGTCCCCACCATGAAGGGCAGGGCGAGGTGGCGGACGTGGGAGAAGCCCTCGACGTCGGCTCGGACGTCGGGACGCAGGGGGCGCACGGTAATAGTCATCGCGGCGCACGCTACGGGGGAGATGCGCCACGGTGCCTCTCATTTTCCGCGGGGTACGGGACAATCGCTGCGTGACTTTGAAGATCCGCATCGACGACAGTGCCGCACCGTACGAGCAGGTAAGGGCGCAGATCTCCGAGCAGGCGCGATCGGGGGTGCTGCCGGTGGGCTACCGGCTGCCGACCGTGCGGGGGCTGGCCGAGTCGCTGGGGCTGGCGGCCAACACGGTCGCCAAGGCGTACCGGGCGCTGGAGAGCGACGGGGTGATCGAGACGCGGGGGCGCAACGGCACGTTCGTGGCTGCCGCCGGCTCGGCCGCGGAGCGCGAGCTGGCCTCGGCCGCCCAGGCGTACGCGGAACGGGCCCGACGACTGGGACAGGACGAGAAGGCGGCACTCGCCGCCGTACGGGATGCCCTGCGGGCGGCTTACGGGGCGTAGGGCGTCTGTTAGGCCGGTGAAAGCAGGTGCTGCGGCGTGCGGGTCGGTTCCAGGCCCGTCGTTGTCGCCGCCCGCGCGAACGTCATCGCGTCCTCCACCGCCGCCCCCGTCGGGTCGTTGTTGAAGTACGCGTACACGTCGTCGTCGGCGGACCACGTGTCCGCGATGCGGTGCGTCCAGGTGTCCAGGGCCCGGCGGCCGTAGTGCGGCCAGCGCTGGGCGCGGCCCTCGTGGAAGCGGACGTAGCCCCAGTCGGTGGTGCGCCACAGTGGGGTCACGGGGCGGGACTCGGCGTCGGCCCAGCACAGGGCGGCGCCCCGGGACTCCAGGACCTCGCGGATCTCCGGTGTCCACCAGCTGTCGTGCCGGGGTTCCACCGCGACCCGTGTCGACGCCGGGAAGCAGGCGAGGCAGGCGTCCAGCAGCCCGGCATCCGCGCGCAGCGTCGGCGGAAGCTGCAGCAGGACCGGGCCCAGCCGGGCACCCAGCCCCTCCGCGTGGCTCATCAGGCGGCTCACCGGCTCCTCGGGCTCCCGTAGCCGCTTGATATGGGTCAGGTAGCGGCTCGCCTTCACCGCGACCACGAAGTCACCCGGCACCCGGTCCCGCCACGCCTCGAAGTTCTCCCGCGTCGGCAGGCGGTAGAAGGCGTTGTTGATCTCGACCGTGGCGAAGTGCGCCGTGTACTCCTCAAGCCACAGCCGCAGGGGGACGTCCGGCGGGTACAACACGTCCCGCCAGTCCCGGTACTGCCAACCCGACGTCCCGACGAACAGGGTCATACGTCCATCAAAGCACTCCGCGCCAGCCGGCGGCCCTAGAGATACAGCCCCGCGTCCGCCCCTTCCCGAGGCTCCGGCAGCGACGTCGGAGACGTCCCCCGCTTCAGGGCGTACAGCTCCGCCAGCGTCGCCCCCTCCCGGCCGACGCCCTCCTCGGTGCCCAGCCAGCCCACGGCCTCCCGGCGGGTCAGCGGCCCCACCTCGATACGGGCGAGACAGCGGCCGGGGCGGACGACAGCGGGGTGGAGGCGCTCCAGGTCCTCGTTGGTCGTCACCCCGACCAGGACGTTGCGGCCCTGCCCGAGCAGTCCGTCCGTCAGGTTGAGCAGCCGCGACAGCGCCTGCCCGGCCGTGTGCTTCGCCTCGCCGCGGATCAGCTCGTCGCAGTCCTCCAGGAGCAGCAGCCGCCAGCGGCCCTTGCCGGTCGAGTCGTCCTCGCCGATCGCGATGTCCATGAGATAGCCGACGTCGCTGAACAGGCGCTCCGGGTCCAGGACACAGTCCACCTGGCACCAGTCCCGCCAGGACCGGGCCAGCGTCCGCAGCGCCGACGTCTTGCCGGTGCCCGGCGGGCCGTGCAGCAGGAGCAGACGGCCCGCGATGTCCTCCGGGGTCGTCTTCATCAGCCGGTCCATCGCGTCCGCGACCGGCGCGGTGTAGTTGTCCCGCACCTCGTCCCAGGTGCCCGCCGAGATCTGCCGGGTCGTGCGGTGCGGGCCGCGTCTGGGGGAGACGTACCAGAACCCCATGGTCACGTTCTCCGGCTGCGGCTCGGGCTCGTCCACCGCGCCGTCCGTCGCCTCGCCCAGCACCCGCGCCGCCAGCTCCTCGCTGGTCGCGGTCACCGTGACGTCGGCGCCGCGGTTCCAGCGGGAGATCAGCAGGGTCCAGCCGTCGCCCTCCGCCAGCGTCGCGCTGCGGTCGTCGTCACGGGCGGCGCGCAGCACCCGGGCGCCCGGCGGCAGCAGCGTCGCCCCGGACCGTACGCGGTCGATGTTCGCCGCGTGCGAGTACGGCTGCTCGCCCGTCGCGAAGCGGCCGAGGAACAGCGCGTCGACGACGTCGGAAGGCGAGTCGCTGTCGTCGACGTTGAGCCGGATCGGCAGCGCGTCGTGCGGGTTCACAGACATGCGGCCATGATCCGGCACGAAAGCGCCGTGTGCACCCGGTTTCCGGGTGACGACGCCCGGTGGTGGCAGTGCCCGATGCGTGCGCCGCGCACCCTCCGTCCTGTTACGGGACTGTGTAGGACGAAAGCCGCCCCAGCCGCCGACACCGCCGTTACCGTTGTCCTTGATGGGACGTCATGGGTGGAATTCGGGGGCACGGCGGTGGCGGCTCACCGCACTGCTCGGCGTGGGCGCGGCGGCTCTGGCGCTGGTCGTGACCCTCCTCAACACGCTTCCGGGGAACGGCGTGAACACCGACGGCACCTCACGGGACGGGGACCGGCCGCACGGCACCCCGAGCGCCACGCCGGACGCGACGAACCCGGATGTCGGCTGGGGGTTCACGCACACGCAGCACAGCGCGGACGAGGGCGCCCGGGCCGCGGTCGAGCGCGTCGAGGGACGGCTCGCGGACGCCGGCGGGATGCCGCAGATCCAGCACATCATGGGCTGGGGCGCCGACAACCCCGAGCCGGTCAAGGGGCGTTACGACTTCGAGGACATGGACCGCCGTATCGACTTCATCCGTGCCTCCGGCAGCACACCGGTCGTCACCCTGTGCTGCGCGCCGGACTGGATGAAGGGCGGCGAACCCGGTGTCGACCACACCGACTGGAGCCAGGGCGCCCTGGAGACGGCGCCCGAGCCCGAACACTTCGACGACTTCGCCGCGCTCGCGGCGACCGTCGCCAAGCGCTACCCGGACGTACGGCACTTCATCGTCTGGAACGAGGCCAAGGGTTTCTGGAACGACGCCGAGGGCCGCTGGGACTACGAGGGCTACACCAAGCTGTACAACCTCGTCTACAAGGCGTTGAAGAAGGTCAACCCGGAGATCATGGTCGGCGGGCCGTACATCGTGATGGACAGCGTCGACCCGCGCGCGCAGGAGGCGTCGGCGGCGCTGAAGGGCCCCTGGGGCGCCCTGGACCGGCGCACCGTCGACGCCTTCGAGTACTGGAACGAGCACAAGGCGGGCGCCGACTTCGTCGTCGTGGACGGCTCCAGCTACACCCGTGACGACGAGCTCCTGCCCGACGAGTTCACGGCCACCGACAAGTTCACGGCCGTGAGCCGGTGGGTGCGCGAGCAGACCGGTGATCTGCCGCTGTGGTGGGCGGAGTACTACGTCGAGCCGGCCGACGGGAACGACGACCGCAAGGGCTGGTCGGAGACCCGCCGTGTCGCCGTCCAGGCCGCCGGGCTGATGGCGCTGGCCGAGGGCGGCGCCTCCTCCGCCTTCTACTGGAACCCGGAGGAGGAGAAGGGCACCGAGTGCGCCGGCTGTCTGTGGACGCCGACCGACGGCGCGAGCGGCGGGAAGAAGCTGCCGATGTACGACCTGGTGGCCCGGTTCGGCAAGGAGTTCCGGCCCGGCACCGCGTACAAGGAGGTGCCCGTGGACAGTCCCGACGTCCGGGTCCTGGCCACGGACAAGGTGATCCTCGCGGTGAACACCCTCGACCGGCAGACCAGCACGAAGATCGACGGCGAGAAGGTCGTGCTCCAGGCGTACGAGGTGAAGTGGCTCAAGCGCTGAGCCACTTCACCTCCGCCATCCCTTACTTGATCGTCAGGAACCGCTGCACCAGCGAGGCGAGCAGCACCGCCAGCAGCGGCAGCGAGAACCAGAAACTGCTCTGCAGCCACCGCAGTTGCCGCACGCTGGGCGCCGTCGCCACCCGGACCATCTCGCGGGCCATCAGCAGCACGATCAGCGCGACGGCCGCGAACCCGCCGACCACCGACCACGGCGTCCAGGTCACCTGCGGCCCGATCGGACCGGGGTCGGCCTCCGGGACCCCACCGGCCGGCTGCTTCCTCAGCGCGTACATCGTCACGTCGGCGTTGACGAAGACCTTCTTCAGTTCCCGCCGCTCGTCGAGGTTCTCGATCAGCCGTGACTCCCAGGTCGCGGAGTAGCCCAGGTCCAGGCGGAGATAGGTGACCTGACCCCGGTTGATCATCAGATACGAGTTCGGGCCCGCGTCCTTCAACGCCTTCACCAGGCCCGACACCAGCACCGGGTCGACCGGCGCCTGCGTCGGCAAATACGCGACCTTCTCCATGTCCCGCGCGCCCCACGGCATCGCCGGTGTCACGTCGTTCACCGGATCGCTGCTCAGCCACAGCAGCCTGAGGCTCGGATCGTCATGGGCGTACACATACTCCATGGCGGCGACCTCGCCGGGCCGAACCCGTTCGAACGGCTCGTTGCCCCAACGGGCCACCAGGAACCCGCCCATCAGCACCAGGCCCGCCATGAGCGCGGCCAGCGGGGCGAGGCTCACCCTGTCCCTGTCGCGCTCCTTGGCGGTGACGCCGGTGCGCGGGAAGAAGGCGAGACCGGTGAGCAGGGCGGCGCCGGGCAGGGCGAACATGAAGACGCGCAGCGCCATCTCACCGCCGTACGACTGCATGCCGAAGCCCAGGAACGGTACGAAGGTGAGGACGAGCAGCGAGCGCTCCCGGTAGTGGTGGAAGCGCCGGCGCCACCAGCCCCAGCAGGCGAAGGCCATCACCGCGCCGGCCAGCAGCACGCGCGTGTAGAGGACGAGTTTGTGGGTGGAGCTGCCGCCCTGGATACGGCCGGAGACCGACGACGACACATTGCCGCCCACGCCGCCGACCCCGCCGAAGAGTTCGTCGAAGTGCCCGGACCAGTACGGCTCGGCCATGAAGCCGATCCAGACCGTGACGATGACGCCGAACAGGATGGGCAGGCCGCGCAGTTCGGACCTGCCGATCAGGACGAGCGCCGTGAGCACGCCCAGCATCACGAACGGCGTGAGCTGGTGGGCCGGGACGCTCGCCGCGAACAGCCCGGTCACGACCAGCAGCAGCACGCCGCGCTGCCGCCGGTCCGTCGGCTCGACCTCGACCTCGCCGGGCCGCCGCTTCGTCCAGATCACGTGCGGGGCGCGGAACCAGACCAGCAGGATCGCCGCGAAGACGAGGTACAGCAGATACGTGAAGCCCTGCGGGGAGAAGTAGTCCTGGCCGACCCAGCCGCTGAGCACGAAGACCCAGATGCCGGTCCACTTGGCCCGCCAGCTCGCCCTCATATGGCGCACCAGCAGGAACATCGGCACCAGGTACAGCAGTTGCATGGTGAGCGGCCACCAGCGGATGACCTCGGTGAGGTCGCCGAGCCCGCACGCCTTCGCGACGAACGCGGCCGCCGCGAAGAAGCCCGGCCAGCTCCAGCGCGCGTCCAGGTCCGGCACGGCCGACCCGGTGCGGTCGATGTAGTCCAGGAACCCGAGGTGCTGCCAGGCCGTCGCGAACCGCGGCTCGGTCTCGATCAGCGCGGGCAGGGCGTGCAGCGAAACGACCGTCGCCAGCAGGGTGACCAGCAGCAACGCCCGGTGCTCGCGGCCCAGCCACAGCAGCGAGGCGAACGTCACCGCCAGCAGCGCGGCCCCGACCAGCGTCGGCAGCGGCAGCACGGAGATCAGCCCGAGCCCGCCCATCCGGTCCAGGTCGGCCTCGCCGAGCCGCAGCGCGGGCACCCAGTACAGCAGCAGCGCGGCGACCAGCAGACAGCCGAGGACCACCCCGAGACGGGTCGGCAGCAGCCGCTCCCGCCAGGTGAGCCCGGGTGCGTCTGGCTGTCGTACGGCCTCGTCGGGCATGGGCGGCTCTTCCCGCACGGAAGTCTCCTCCCGTACGACGGCCTCCTCCCGTACGGCAGCCTCCTCGCGCTCCTCCGGTACGGCCTCGGCGCCCTTGCCCGCGTCGAACTCGGCCTCGAACGGGGCGTCCACCTCGGCGGGCCCCATCGACGCCTCCGAGCCCGGCGCCCTCTCCTCGACCGGCAGCCCGAGCTCGGGCCCCCGTGCCCAGGTCGGCCGGTGTTCCGGGCGGACCGGCGGGGTGCCCGTGGGCGGTGTGCCCGGGCCCGGGCGGACATCGGGCCGGCGTTCCAGGTGGTCGAAGTCGACATGGACGCCGAGGGCGAGGGTGTCGGTGTCGAGCGCCCAGGCGGGCATGCGCCTGCGAGCCCCCTCGGGCACCTCGCGCGCCCCCAGGTCGGCGAGGTCACCGTCGGGGGCCGCGTCCTCGGGGACCTCGGCCGAGGTCGCCCGCACGGTCCGGTACAGCCTGGGCGCGGCGACCGCCACGATCACCGAGAGGGACGCGATCTCGGCGACACCGGCGCCGGTCAGGCCCATCCGGGGGAGCAGCAGCAGCGTCAGGCCCAGCACCAGGACGCACAACACGCCCTGCAACCAGGCCAGTCCGGCCGTACGGCTCTGGGCGCGCAGGACCGCGAAGTACGTCTCCATGACGACCCGCAGCAGCGCGCCCACCGCGAACCAGCGCAGCAGCGGGGTCGCCGCGTCCGCGTAGCCCGAGCCGAAGACGCCCAGGATCCAGGGCGCCCCGAAGAACAGGATCGCGGCGACCGGCACCATGATCCGCGCCATGCGCCTCAGCGCCGCCCGGGTGTTGGCGGCCAGCCGCCCCGGGTCGTGCGAGCCCTCGACCGTGAGGGAGGCGCCCATGTTGATGGCGAGCAGATTGACGGTGCCGCCTATCGTGGCCGTGATGTAGAAGTACGCGTTGTCCTCGGAGGAGACCTGCGCGGCCACGATCACCGGGATGAGATAGACCACGGCGAGCGAGAACAGCGAACCGGTGTAGTCGCCCGCCAGGAATCTCCCGACCTCCCGCAGGGACGGCGGGGCGGCGTGGTCCTCGGTCGCCTCCACATGGCGCGGCACCAGGCGCCGGAACACCAGCCAGCCCAGCGGCAGCACCGACACCGCGATCGCCGCGACCCACGACACGAACACACCGGCGGTGGGGATCGCCACCGCGAACGCCACCAGCAGCCCCAGCTTCACCGCGGAGAACACGGTGTTGCCGACCGGCACCCACACCGCGCTGCGCAGCCCGGTGAGCACGCCGTCCTGGAGCGTGAGCAGGTTCCAGGCGATGACGGCCACGACGAAGAAGAGCCCGCCCGCCGCCCCGTTCAGGAACCGGTACGACGGCCCCCACAGGTCCAGCGTCAGCAGGAAGACGCCCGCGGCCAGCGCCACGATCACACAACTGCCCGCGTACGTCCGGAAGATGAGCCGGGCGCTGCTGCGTCCAGCCACCGGGATGAACCGGGCCAGCGCGCCCGTCAGCGTCACCGCGGTCAGCCCCGCGAGGAACTTCATCGCGGCGATCGCGGCGGACCCCTGGCCGACCGCGGAGTCGGAGTAGTAGCGGGCGGCGGCCAGCCAGAAGCCCAGCCCCAGCACGGCGGAGATGCCGGTGTTGATCATCAGGGCGTAGGCGTTGCGGAACAGCTGACTGCCCCCGGAGGGCCCGCCCATGCCGGGCAGGCGAAGCCGGCGCCCCGAC
>JABFVM010000550.1 GCA_013362785.1 Streptomyces sp.
GGGATCGGGCGAGGGATCGGGCGAGCGATCGGGAGAGGGATCGTGCGGGAGTGGCTCAAACACGCCGTCATGGGTCGATAATGCGCCTATGGGTCACCGACTCGCCGACACGAGCGCACCGGCCCGGCTGGCCGCCCCCGAGGAGGGCATCGGCCGGGACGAACTGGCGCTCGCGACCCGCAACCACGGTCTGCCGCTCGAAGCCCTGCGCCACGACCTCACGCCGCCCGGCCTGCACTACGTCCTCACCCACTACGACATCCCGTACATCCCCGACGACACCCCCTGGCAGCTGACCCTCGGTGGCCGCGTCCGCCGCCCGCTGCACCTGGACCTGGCCGACCTCCGTGCGTTCCCGCAGGTCACCACCCGGGTCACGCTGGAGTGCGCGGGCAACGGCCGGGCCCTGCTGACGCCCCGGCCGGTGAGCCAGCCCTGGCTCGTCGAGGCGGTCGGCACCGCCGAGTGGACGGGCGTACCGCTGCGCCTGCTGCTGGCGGAGGCCGGAGTCGGGCCCGGCGCGGTCGACGTCGTCTTCACCGGCGCCGACCACGGCGTGGAGCGCGGCGTCGAGCAGGACTACCAGCGCGCGCTGCCCCTGGACGTGGCCACGGCCGGCGATCCCGAGGTACTGGTCGCGTACGCGATGAACGGCGCCCCGCTGCCGCCGCAGCACGGCCGTCCGCTCCGGCTGGTCGTGCCCGGCTGGTACGGCATGGCGCACGTGAAGTGGCTGCGGGACGTGACCGTCGCGGACGTGCCGTTCACGGGATTCCAGCAGAGCGTGGCCTACCGGCTGCGCCGGAACCCCGAGGACGAGGGCGAGCCGGTCAGTCGTATCGCACCCCGCGCCCTGCTCGTCCCACCAGGCTTCCCGGACTTCATGTCCCGGGCCCGCGTCGTCCGGCCCGGCCCGCTGACCCTGGAGGGACGTGCCTGGTCAGGGCATGCGCCGGTGACGCGCGTCGAGGTCAGCACGGACGCGGGGCACACCTGGCGGGAGGCCCGGCTGGAGCCGGCCACCGGCCACCGGTGGGCGTGGCGCCGCTGGCAGCACAGCTGGACGGCGACCCCGGGCGAGCATGTCCTCAGCGCCCGGGCCACCGACACCGAGGGCCACACCCAGCCGCTTGAGCAGCCCTGGAATCGCGGGGGCTTCGCCAACAATCTCGTACAGCGGGTGCCGGTGGTGTGCCTGGACGTGGACGGTGGAGAAGACGGCCGGTAACCGCACTCGGCCGCCCCAGGTGCCGGTCCGCACCCGAGGCGACCTGTGCGAATCATGGCCGGGGTGGTTGGGGAACCAGTCTGTCTAGGGCAGCAGCCTGTCGAGCGCGGAGGGGCCCTCTGCCTCCAGCTTGCGCTTGGCCCATTCCAGGTTGCGTGGGGTGATGTCCTTGCCCGAGGCAAGCACTATGTCCTCGGGTGACACTTCGGTGCCGGTGCGGGCGTGGAGCAGGTCGTCCGGGGTGATGCGCTCCTCGGACGGCCCGGACGTCTCGGGCTGGGATGTCGGCATCATCTCGCTCCTCGGATCCGGATCACTTCTTCGGGCCCGGTGCGGTCATCGGGTCTGTTATCACCATTCAACGCCGGAGCGGACCCTGCATCCGGAGGCGCCAAAACCTTGCCGTGCACCTGCCGACTGTTCCTGGAGACTGCCTTGAAACAAGCAGCCCACGCTCAGGATGACCCTCCGTAGCAGGAGCTCCGCGTTCGAGGCGAGCTGCCAGATCGACCCGGTCCGGTCGCGGCGCGCGTTCGGCGAGTGCCTCGGCGGCCAGCGCCCGGGACAGCCGGTACGTGCGGCCCGCGCCAGACCTAGAGCAGTTCCCCGGCAGCGCGCTCGACATCGGCCTCCGACACGAGCACCAACTGCGCTGCCCTGCCCAGCGGGATGAAGCTGTCCACGCTCGTGACCCGTCGGATCGCGCCGGTGAATCCGGCATCGACCAGAGCGGTGACGACTCCCTCCGACACGCCTCCCGTGCGGCGGGTCTCGTCGACCACGAGGACACGTCCTGTCGCTCGGGCTTCCCGCAGCAGGTCGTCGACCGGCAGGGGGGCCAGCCAGCGCAGGTCGAGAACACGGCAGGCGATGCCCTGTCGCTCCAGTCGGCGTGCGGCTCGAAGCGAGAGGGGCAGGCCGTTGCCGAAGGTCACGAGGGTCAGGTCCGTGCCCGTGCCATAGGTGCGTGCCCGGCCGATCGGTACGTGCTCCGCGGGCGGCGGGTACGGGGCCAGCCAGGCGTTGTCCTGCTCCTCGTGGAGATCTCGCGTGTGGTAGAGCGCGATCGGCTCCAGGAAGGCGCTGACCGTGCCGTCCACCTTCGCCGCCGCCACGCATGTGCGCAGCATCGCCGCCGCGTCGTCGGGGCGGGACGGGGAGGCGATGACCAGGCCGGGGATGTCGCGCAGGGCGCCGAGCGCGTTGTCGTTGTGGAAGTGACCGCCGAAGCCGCGTTGGTAGCCGTAGCCGGCGATACGGACCACGAGGGGGTTGCGGTACTGGCCCTGGGAGAAGAACTGGAGCGTGGCGGCCTCGCCGCGCAGTTGGTCCGCGGCGTTGTGCAGGTAGGCGAGGTATTGGATCTCCGGCACCGGGAGCAGCCCGGACAGCCCTGCCCCCAGCGCCAGGCCGAGGATGGCCTGCTCGTCCAGGAGGGTGTCGAAGACCCTCGCCGTACCGAAGCGACGTTGCAGTCCCCGGGTCAGTCCGTAGACACCTCCCTTGCGGCCTACGTCCTCGCCGAAGACGACCATCTCCGGATGGCTGCCGAGCAGTTCGGCGAGTGTGTGGTTGATCGCCTGTGCGACCGTTACGGCCTCGCCCACGGGGGCTGTGCGTGGTTCGGCTGTACGGCGTGCCTCGGCCGCCACCGACTCGGGACGGCGAGGTGCGATGGGGGCGGCGATCTGCTCGGCGGTCGTCAAGGGCTGGCTCTCCAACGCCTCCTTGGCAACGGCGAACACCCGTCCGCTCACCTCGTCGTACCGGTCGAGAGCCTGCTGCGGAGTGAGCATGCCCGACGCCGTGAGCAGGCGAGCCGTGGCGAGCAAGGGGTCGCGTTCCAGATCCGCGGTGACCTCGGACGGCGTCCGGTAGGCGGCTTCGGCGTCCGAGCCGGCATGGCCCAGGAAGCGCACCATCGACAGGTGCAGGAACGCGGGTTGACGATTCTTGCGTACGTGGGCCACTGCCTCACGCGCCGTCTCGAAGGCGGCCGACGGATCACAGCCGTCCGCGGCGAAGTAGGCGAGCGAGGGCCGGTTGCCGTAAGCCTGCCGTACCCAGTCGTGCGGTGTCGGCACGCTGATGCCCAGACCGTTGTCCTCGCAGACGAACAGAACCGGCATCGGAAGGCCCTGGTAGGCCGCGTTGCAGGCGCTGTTGATGGCGCCCGCCGCCGTGGAGTGGTTGACCGAGGCGTCGCCGAAGGAGCAGCAGACGACGGCGTCGCCGGGCCAGGCGCACTCGGTGCCGAGCCGCTTGGCGCGGGCGATGCTCCAAGCCACCCCGACAGCTCGCGGCAGGTGGGAGGCGATGGTCGACGTCTGTGGGATGACGGCCAGTTCGTGACGTCCGTACACCTTGTGCCGTCCACCGGCGATCGGCTCCTCAGCCCCGGCGGCCACCCCCAGCAGCATGTCCTTGACCGCGTCGACGCCGCCGGCCTGCCGGGCGCGGGCGCAGTAGAAGGCGCCGGAGCGGTAGTGCAGCAGCGCCGGGTCCGTGGGGCGCAACGCCAGGGCGAGTGCGGCGTTGCCTTCGTGCCCGCTCGAACCGATGGTGTAGTAGCCGCGGCCCTGTTGCTGCATCCAGCGCGCGGCGGCGTCGGTGTGCCGGCTCTCCAGTTGGGCGTCGAACAGGTCCAGTGCGGTACGGGGGGCCAGTACGCCGCCGGGCCGCCCGGTCGCCGTCGCCGCGGAGCGCAGACCGGCCACCGCCTCGCGGAAGTGCCGGTCCAGGTCCTCGACGGCGCTCACAGGCGGAAGGACAGGTCGGGCTCAAGCGTGGCCACGTCCATCTGGGCCTTCTGCAGCCGGCCGGAGTGGTCCCAGTTCATCGACTGCCAGCGGGTGAACTGGTCGAGCACCCACTGCCCCGACTGGCGACTGCCGTTGCCCGACTTGCCGTTGCCGCCGAACGGAAGGTGCGCCTCGGCTCCGGAGGTGGTGTTGTTGACGCTGACCATGCCCGCGGAGATGCCGCGCCGGTACGTCCACACCTCGTGCGGATCGGTGGTGTAGATCGCGGCGGACAGCCCGTAACCGTGGGCGTTGGCCAGATCGAGAGCCTCGTCGAAGTCCCGGTAGGTGGTCACCGAGACGATCGGGCCGAAGGTCTCCGTGAGGAACAGGTCGTCGTCGCGGCGCACCCCGTCGACGATCACCGGGTGGTAGAACATGCCCGCTTCCGGGTCCCCGACGAAGCCCTTGCGCGGGTTGCCGGACGTGATCCTCCCGACGCCGTCGGAGCCGTATGTGAGGTGGTGGTCCTTGATCCAGCCGAGGAAGGTCTCGTAGCGCTGCGCGAAGCGCTCGTCGAGCATCGGGCCGTACAGGACGTCCTCGAACGCGTCGCCGATCCGGGCCGCGCGGCTCGCGGCGTCGAAGCGGGCGAGGAAGTCCTCGTGCACCGACTCGTGCACGACGAGCGTCCCGAGGGAGGTGCAGCGCTGCCCCGCGGTGCCGAAGCCGGAGAACAACGCCCCCTCGACCGCCAGGTCGAGGTTGGCGCTCGGCGTGACCACCTGCGGGTTCTTGCCGCCCAGCTCCAGGCACGGGGTCTGCAGATGGCTCCCGCACAGGGCACCGATCTTCTGGCCGACGAGCGTGGACCCGGTGAAGCCGACCTTGTCGACCAGCCCGGCGTCGAGAGAGGCCTCCAGACCGGCGTACGTCTGCTCCCCGTCGGCGAGGACGAGGTTGAGTACGCCGTCGGGCAGGCCGCCTCCGTGCACGAACAGCTCGAAGAGGGCCTTGGCGCTCGCGGCGGCGTACTCGGCGGGCTTCCACACCACGGTGTTGCCGGTCACCAGCGCCGGCACGAGGTACCAGGCCGGCACGGCCACCGGGAAGTTCCCGGCGGTGATCACCGCGACCGCGCCCATGGGGTTGCGGAAGGTGAACAGCTGCTTGTCCGGCATCTCCGAGGGCACCGTCTGCCCGTACAGCCGACGCCCCTCGCCGAGGAAGAAGTCGCAGGTGTCGATGATCTCCTGGACTTCGCCGAGCGCCTCGGCCAGCGGCTTGCCGATCTCCTCGGTCACAATGCGGGCGAGCCGGTCCTTGTTCGCTTCGACGAGCCGGCCGATCTTCCCGATCGCGGATCCGCGCACCGGTGCCGGTACGTCCGCCCAGGACCGCTGAGCCCCCTTCGCGGCTCTGGCGGCCTCGACGAACGTCGAGGCGTCCCCGAGCGAGACCTCGCTGACCAGTTCGGCGGTACGACCGGGATTGGGGCGCTGAAGAGTCCCGCCGGGAGCGCCGGCGACGGGCCGGCCGGCAACGATCGAGGCGACGGAACGGGCCATGAGTTTTGCTCCTTGTCGGCTGGTACGGGCAGTGCGGACGGGTGAGCGGAACCGGGTGGGACTGGGTCAGTGCAGGTCGGCCAGGACCCGGTCGAGGGCTCGCAGGGCGACGCCGAGCTCGTCCTGGGTGATGGACAGCGCAGGGCGGAAGCGCACCGCGCGCTCACCGCACGGCAATGCGATCACCTGCTCCTCGGTTCGCAAGCGGCGTACCGTCTCGTCGCGAACGCCGCTGTCGGGCAAGTCGATGGCACACATCAGTCCACGCCCTCGCGAGTTGACCGCCACCGGTGCGTGCCGGACCTCCAGATCACGCAGTCCGGCCAGGAACCACGATCCCATGGCGGCGGCATGGGCCACCAGATCGTCCCTCTCGATGATCTCCAGGATGCGGCGGGACCGGACCATGTCGACCAGCCCCCCGCCCCAGGTGGAGTTGATCCGCCCGGAGACCCGCAGGACGTTGTCGGGTACCTGGTCGACGCGGCGGCCGGCCATGATGCCGCCGAGCTGGACCTTCTTGGCGAAGGCGACGATGTCCGGCTCCAGACCGAGCTGCTGGTAGGCCCAGGTGGTACCGGTGATCCCCACTCCGGTCTGCACCTCGTCGAGCACGAACAGCGCGTCGTGCTCGTGGCAGAGCGTCTGCATCGCCTGGAGGAACTCCGGGCGCATGTGGTTGTCGCCGCCCTCGCCCTGGATCGGCTCGGCGAGGAAGCAGGCGACGTCGTGCGGGTTGTCCTCGAAGGCTCGCCGCGCCTGCCGGAGGGCTGCTCGCTCGGCCTCCTCGACCTCGGCGAGGTGGAGCTTGAGGGGGAATCGCACCGCGGGTACGTCGATGCGCGGCCAGTCGAACTGCGGGAAACGGGCCGTCTTGCCGGGCTCGGTGTTGGTCAGTGAGAGGGTGTAACCGCTGCGGCCGTGGAACGCCCGCCGCAGGTGGAGCACCTTGGTGCCGAGCTCGGGGGAGCGGCCCGCGGCCTCGTTGCGGCGGCTCTTCCAGTCGAATGCCGTCTTGAGCGCGTTCTCGACGGCGAGTGCTCCGCCCTCGACGAAGAACAGTCTCGGCAGGTTCGGATCGCCCAGAACCCGGGCGAACGTCTCGACGAACTCGGCGTAGTGCGTGGTGTAGACGTCGGGGTTGGCGGGCTTGTTCGCCGCCACCTGCGCGAGCAGGGTCATGAACTCCGGATCGTCGACGATGCCGCGCGGGTTGAGCCCCAGCGGAGCCGACGCGAAGAACGAGTAGAGGTCGAGGAACTTCTCACCGGTGCGCGCGTCGACGATCCACGAGCCCTGACTGTCGAGCGGGTCGAGCACAAGCTTGAAACCGTCGGTCAGCACATGGCGGCCGAGTCTCTCGTGCACCTCGTCCGGGTGGATCATCGACGCAGCGGCAATCGTCATGGAGGCACCTACTCTCGCTAGCCGTACCGAAAGAAATTTCGTCGATCATGAGAATTGGCAAAAATATTTTAGATACGGTGCGATCAATGCCACAAGGTTTCGTTCACGGGGAGATGTTACGAACGATCGGCCGATCCGGCCGCAGCGACACCACGGACGGCCACCACGCGGGCGAGCGAGGCCGCCGTCGGCACCTCTGCCGCAGCCCCCTCTCGCTTTTCAGTGGGGGCTGGTCGGGAACTCGGTCGCCGTCCGTGCCCGTCCAGCGGTCAGGAGGTCGTCGTGACTGATCCGCAGCACACCCAGCAGGACCCTGCCACCCAGCACCCGCGGCCGGACTTCCCCGCACAGGACCAGTCCCACCCCGGATGGACCGGACCGATGGACCCGCCACCCGACCACGGCGAGGACAGCTATCGAGGCGCCAGCCGACTGGAGGGCCGCGTGGCCGTTGTCACCGGCGGTGACTCGGGCATCGGGCGGGCGGTGGCCCTGGCCTTCGCCCGGGAGGGCGCCGACGTGCTGTTGACCTACCTCCAGGAGGAGGCGGAGGAGGCACGCGATACGTCCCGGCTCGTCGAGGACGCCGGGCGCAAGGCGGTTGCCGTCGCCTGCGACATCCGTGAGGAGGACAACTGCCGGGCGCTGATCGATCGCGCGGTCGCGGAGTTCGGTCGCATCGACGTACTGGTGAACAACGCCGCCTATCAGATGTCACAGCCGGACGGCATCGAGGCGATCACCACCGAACAGTTCGACCGGGTCATGCGTACCAACCTCTACGGCATGTTCTGGCTGACGAAGTTCGCCCTGCCTCACATGCCCGAGGGCGGCAGCGTCATCAACTCGACATCGGTGCAGGCATACAAGCCCAGTCCGCATCTGCTGGACTACGCGATGACGAAGGGCGCGATCGTGACCTTCACCCAGGGGCTGGCCCAAATGGTCGTCGACCGCGGCATCCGCGTCAACGCGGTCGCGCCGGGGCCGGTGTGGACGCCTCTGATCCCCGCGACGATGCCCGACACTGTCGAGTTCGGCAAGCAGAGCCCCATGGGCCGCCCGGCCCAACCCGCCGAACTGGCCCCGGCGTACGTGTATCTCGCCTCCCAGGAGGCCAGCTTCGTCACTGCGGAGATCCTCAATGCGACGGGCGGCACACCCCTGCCGTAGACGAGGCACAGGCGACCCGCCAAGCCGTACCGACGGCCGCATGCTTCGGGTGGCCTCCCCGGGGAACTCGGTCGATCCGAACGAACTCCGACGCAAGCGGGGTACCCGCAGATGTCCAATCCACAGCAACCAGAACAGCGACGCAGTGGCAAGGGCGGCGCGACACCTCAGGACGTCGCCGAACTCAAGGCCCGACAGACCAGGGCGAAGGGCGAACGTGCCCAGGGCACCGACAAGGGCGACAAGGGCGACAAGGGCGGCGGCGAAGGCGGAGGGGTCCCGCCGGACCAGCAGGCCGAGCACCCGTGATCGGGGCGCCCTGCTGCCCATCGCTCCGTGGTGCGGCCCGAGGCAGGCGCCGCACCACAGCCCGCATGAGAAAGGGGAAGCGTCATGCCGGCCGGATCGAGCTCCAAGCGTGAGCGCCAGTACGAGCACATCAAGAAGAGCGCCGAGGACCGCGGCGAATCGACAAAACGGGCCAAGGAGATCGCCTCACGGACGGTGAACAAGGAACGGGCCAGGTCGGGAGAGTCGAAGACCGCGAGCAAGTCCTCGACCCGTGACCGGAAGTCGGCGTCCCAACGGGGCGGGCAGCGCTCGCACAGCGGCTCTGAGGGCCCGACCAAGGATCAGCTGTACAACGAGGCCAAGAAGCGCAACATCCAAGGACGCTCCTCCATGACCAAGAAGCAGTTGGAGAACGCGCTCGGCCGCTGACACGGGACCACCGCTCTTGACCGCTGGTCGTCCACTTCCAGCCGCTTCCCTCTTCCGCCGCTCAGCCCTCCACGCCGGTGGCGCCGTGGGCCGCTCCCACCGGTTTCGACTCCGGGGAGCCGCGTTGCCGTAGGTAGATCGAGAGCACGGCCATGGAGGCGACGGCGAGTAGTTCGGACTGCCAGTTCTGCAGCGTGCGGTTCCAGAAGTCCGCCGCGCCGAGGTAGTCGGGCCAGCTCATCGGGGCCTGCAGCTGCCGTAGCCGCTGTTCGTTGTACGCGGCCACTCCGGTCACTGACTGGACCAGCCAGGACAGCAGGAAGACCGTCCCCATGACCAGCAGCAGCGAGTGCGAGTACACCGCGCGCCGCCATCCGCCCGCCCTGGCCCACTTTGGCGAGCTCTTCCTGGCGTAGGCGCCGACCAACTGGTCCTCGTCGGACTCGGTTCCGGCCTTGTGCAGTTCCTTGGACTCGGGGGAACCGCGTTGCAGCAGCCAGACGGTCACGCCGACGTACAGGAAGAACTGGAGGTACTCCGACTGCCAGTTCTCCGACACGTCGACGGCGAAGTCGGACGACGTGACGTACTCGGCGAGCGAGACCTGCTGGAGCTGGTCCACTGCCATCTGGTTGTTGAAGTCGGCGTGTCCGGCGATCGCCTGCCCCGCCAGGGACAGCAGGAACCCGATGGTGAAGAACAGCCCGAGCCCGTTGTCCCGCACGAAGCCCGGCAGGCCGCGGCGCCGGGGCGGTGTGGTCCGGGAGGAGTGCTCGGTCATCGGTGCATCAGCCCCAAAGCCGCCAGGTAGGCGAGGCCGACCGCGATGATCACGACGATCACGCCGAACATGGTCCTCACACCTCACCCGCCCTTGATCCGACACTGGTACGGCTCGTGGGGGCGCTGCCGGCACCCGGCGGCCATGACCTTCCATCCGCCTGTGAAGTGGGAGAGGAAGAGCACGTCCGAGGCGAGCACGGCCCGCGCCTGGTTTCCGTACACGTCGGTCTGTCGCACGGCGCCGCCAGAGGGCAGCTGCTCCTCGCTCAGCGCCTTCGCGCACGGAGCGTCGGCCGACTGCTCCAGTTCCTCCACGGTGCCCGGCGCGAGAACCGCACACACATGGGCGTACGCGCCCTCGCCGAGGGCCCTCTCGAATGCGGCGGCCGTGTCGCGTACGTCATCCTGGCGTTCCGACACCGTGCCGCACCCGCCGACAACGCCGATGGTCAGCAGGACACCCACCGCCACACAGGGCGCTCGCCCGGCCATCGGCCCACCTCCCACCGCAGTACACCGCAGCGAGCTCCGAGCAGGCGGGTACCGCGCCCAGCCCTTCCCTCGCTCGGACGATCGACCGGGGGGGAAGGAGGCGGAGCGCGGCAGGGGCCGCGTGCCGACGGTGGCGCAGCGGGACTGTCGGCTGCCCCGAAGGCCGCGTGCCGACAACTCCGGGCCACCCGCCGGACAAGCAAAGCCGGCCGACCGCGAGCGGGACCCATCGCTCGCACATGGAGAGGCCAGGCCCGAGGCGCTCGCGCGCGAGGGGCGCCCCGTGGAGTCGGACCCGCGCCGTGAGAAGGCGCTGGTCGGGGCCTGGCCCGTCGTGCGAGGACGTGCCGCCGGAAGGCTTCCGCAAGGTCTGGGAAGTCAACGTGAGCGCGCTGATCGCACCACCTCGTCCGGCCTTGCCCTTCAGGGGCGTTCGGCACGGACCACCACCAGTTCTTCCGTCGTTCCGTCGGCGCTCAGCCCTTGCTCGCGCAGCCAGGCGAGCCGTGAGCGCAGTACGCGCCCGAAGGGCAGGCAGCCTCGGTCGACGACCTCCGCGCGCAGACCGACCTCCTCCAGCCGGGTCAGCGTCGCGCCGACCCCGCACAGGTGCGAGTGCACCATGAGCAGCGTCCCCGTCGGCCGCAGAAACGTCGGCGCGGTGTCGCAGATGCGGTCGATCAGCAGCCGCCCGTCCGTTCCGGCGTCCCAGGCCCTGGCCAGGCCCTTGGGCGGCAGGGGGCCGAGGGCGGGCGCCGGTACGTACGGTGGGTTGGAGATCACCAGGTCGAAGCGACGGCCGGGCACCGCCGCCGTCAGGTCGCCGTGGCGCACGCGTACCGTCTGGCCGTTCAGCAGGGCATTCAGCCAAGCTGCGGCGATCGCCCGCCAGGAGATGTCGACCGCGGTGACCCGGCCGCCGAGGCGGGCCGCCGCCACGGCGAGCACGCCGCTTCCGGTACCCAGGTCCAGTACGTCCGTCCCTGCGGTGACCCCTTCACGGCGCATCGCCCGCTCCAGGAGCCGGGTGTCGGTCTGCGGCGCGTAGACACCCGGGGGCACCCAACACCGAAGCGGGGGAGTGGCGGCGAGGGCCTCGGCTGTCATCGGTGCCTCCTCAGCCGGTGTCTGCGACGGGCAAGCCCGGACAGAGTCCGGGCGACGCCGCAGACCAGCCGTAGCGCCTCACGGGTACCCCTCGGCAGCAGACGTAACGATGACGAACGGCGCCTGTCGCACTTCCTATGGAGTGGATGCGCAGGGAGGCACGGGCCGTCCGGTGATGGGCCGGGGCTGCCGTTTCGGCGGTGCGGCGGGCATGGGCCGGTCCGGGGGCTGAGGGGGATCTGGCGGTGCAGGCGGGTAAGGCGGCGCTGGTCGCCTGGGTGGCGTGGACGGTCGTGGGCCGGCGGCTTCAGGCTCCGATGGCGCTCGTGGCACCGTGGGGCGCGGTCGTGCTGATGGAGCCGACGGTGTAGCGGTCCGTCGCGCACGGGCTTCAGCAGCTCGGCGGATCGCTTTGGACTTGTAGCCGGCCTCGATCATGGCGCCGGCCGGCTTCGGCCAGCGCTCGTACTCGACGGCCATGTCGGGGACGCTCACCGCTTCTCCGGTGCGGTAGCAGTCCATGCACGGGCCGTGTCCGTTCTGTACCTGGAGCAGTTCGGCGAAGGCGGCGTCTTCGCCGGTCGACGCCATCGTTTTGAGAGTGCCCCACGCCTCGGCGAACATCACGGCCGACGCGTCAGTGTCCAGCAGGGC
>JABFVM010000597.1 GCA_013362785.1 Streptomyces sp.
TCTGATCTGGATGTGGTTGTTCTCGACCACTTGACGAGTAGCCTCTACCTCGAACGGAAAGAAGACCTCCAGGCCTACACGGAGGCCTTCAACGCCCTTCGGATCCACGCCCTTTCGCCCGAGGAATCGCTGGATTACATCGCCGCGCTTGGTGGCGGCGCGTAAGGAGGCACCATGACCGCACTGCCTCGGAAGGTGACGTCAAGTATCGATCTACCTGGTGCGCGATGGCTGCGCAGCAGCTACAGCACAGGAGCGAACAACTGCGTCGAGACGGCACGGGCGCACTCCGGTCCCTGGATCGGACTGCTCGCCGTACGCGACTCCAAGGACCCGGCCGGACCCGCGCTGCTCTTCTCCCCCGAGAGCTGGGCGGGTTTCACTGCCGCGTTCCAACCCTGACCGATTCTGATCAGTTCCGCCGATACGCCGGCACGGCCGTGTCACGCCGACTCATGGTCGTGTCTCGCAGATCACCCGTACAGCTCGTTCGATCTGCCCCTCGGAGAGGTCCGCGCGGGCGGTCAGCCTCAGCCGTGAGATGCCGTCGGGAACGGAAGGAGGACGGAAACAGCCCACGGCGAGGCCCGCCGCCCGGCACTCGGCCGCCCAGGCCACCGCCTCCTCCGGGGACGGCGCACGCACGGAGACGACCGCGGCGTCCGGACGTACCGCTTCCAGGCCCGCGGCCGTCAGGCGGGTGTGCAGTTCACCCGCCACCGTGCGCGCCCGCGCCGCCCGCTCCGGCTCGCGGCGCAGCAGCCGCAGTGCCGCGAGGGCCGCGCCCGCCGCCGCGGGGGCGAGCCCCGTGTCGAAGATGAACGTCCGGGCCGCGTTGACCAGGTGGTCGATCACCCGGGCGGGGCCGAGCACGGCACCGCCCTGGCTGCCGAGCGACTTGGACAACGTGACCGTCACGACGACGTCGTCCGCGCCCGCGAGCCCCGCCGCGTCCGGGGCGCCACGGCCGCCGTCGCCCAGGACGCCCAGCCCGTGCGCGTCGTCGACGACCAGCCCGGCACCGTGTGCCCGGCACGCCTCGGCGAGCCCGGCCAGCGGGGCCGCGTCGCCGTCGACCGAGAAGACGGTGTCGGACACGACGACCGCGGGTCCCTCATGTGTCTGCAGTGCCTTGCGCACCGCGTCCGGTTCGGCGTGCGCCACCACCTGGGTGGTGCCCCGGGCCAGCCGGCAGCCGTCGATCAGCGAGGCGTGGTTGCCCGCGTCCGACACGATCAGCGAGCCGTGCGGCGCCAGCGCGGTGACCGCCGCCAGGTTGGCCGCGTAGCCGGAGGAGAAGACCAGCGCCGCCTCGAAGCCGCAGAACTCGGCCAGCTCGCGCTCCAGCTCGGCGTGCAGCTCGGTCGTGCCCGTGACCAGCCGGGAGCCGGTCGCGCCGCCGCCCCAGGTCCGCGCGGCCCGCGCGGCGCCCTCGGTGACCTCCGGATGGCGGGCCAGGCCCAGGTAGTCGTTGCTCGCGAGGTCGAGGAGCGGTGAGTCTGCGGGGCGGGGGCGCAGCGTCCGTACGAGTCCGGCGCGGCGGCGCAGCTCAGCCTGCTCGTCGATCCAGCCGAACGCCATGACTCCTCCGGGGCTTTTGTAGGCAGTGGACAGACACTAGCCGCACGGCCGACGGCGCACGGTGTGGCAATACCCACACATCGAATCGACAGGGTTGTGCAAACTCTCCTTGGCTCGGGACCACTCCGTACGTCAGGATCAGCTCCCATGGACCTGCTGAACACGCTGGTGGACAAGGGGCTTCGGCGCGAGCTGCCGACCCGCGAGGAAGCCTTGGCCGTCCTCGCCACTTCCGACGACGACCTGCTCGATGTCGTGGCCGCGGCCGGAAAGGTACGCCGGCAGTGGTTCGGCCGACGGGTGAAACTCAACTATCTGGTCAACCTGAAGTCGGGCCTGTGCCCGGAGGACTGCAACTACTGTTCCCAGCGGCTCGGCTCGACGACCGGCATCCTCAAGTACACCTGGCTCAAGCCCGACGAGGCCTCCCAGGCCGCGGCCGCCGGTTTGGCAGGAGGCGCCAAGCGGGTCTGTCTGGTGGCGTCCGGGCGCGGCCCGACCGACCGTGACGTGGACCGCGTCTCGAAGACCATCAAGGCGATCAAGGACGAGAACGAGGGCGTCGAGGTGTGCGCCTGTCTCGGCCTCCTCTCCGACGGCCAGGCGGAGCGGCTGCGCGAGGCCGGCGCCGACGCGTACAACCACAACCTCAACACCTCCGAGGCCACCTACGGCGAGATCACGACGACGCACACCTACGCCGACCGCGTCGACACCGTGAACAAGGCGCACGCGGCCGGCCTGTCCGCCTGCTCCGGCCTGATCGCGGGCATGGGCGAGACCGACGAGGATTTGGTCGACGTCGTCTACTCGCTGCGCGAGCTGGACCCGGACTCGGTGCCGGTCAACTTCCTGATCCCCGTCGAGGGCACCCCGCTGGCCAAGGAGTGGAACCTCACCCCGCAGCGCTGCCTGCGGATCCTGGCGATGGTCCGGTTCGTCTGCCCCGACGTCGAGGTCCGCATCGCGGGCGGCCGTGAGGTCCATCTGCGCACGATGCAGCCCCTCGCCCTGAACCTGGCCAACTCGATCTTCCTCGGCGACTACCTGACCACCGAGGGCCAGGCCGGCAAGGCCGACCTGGAGATGATCGCGGACGCCGGTTTCGAGGTGGAGGGCACCGACCAGGTGACGCTGCCTGAGCACCGGGCGACGGTGGCCGGGGGCGGCTGCGG
>JABFVM010000149.1 GCA_013362785.1 Streptomyces sp.
GGGCTGGCGGTCCGCGGTGCCGCGCAAGAGCGAGGGAGCGCGAACCCCATTCACGATCCGCGTCGATCCTGGCCTCGACGGAGGTGTTCGGCTTGTGCCGCCTCGGCTGGCAGAGCCGTGGCGAGCGCGAGCAGCGTGACCCCCAAGACGCGGCCGATCTGCGGCGATCAGGTCCCGCAGTCAAGGGCCCGCACTTCGGCACCGTCGTCGGCGGCCTCGCACTGGTTGCGTTCGTGAGCCGGGAGCTGCGCGCGTCCCGGCCGATCCTGAACGTGCGCAAGTACCGCGGCCGGCAGCTCTCCGGCGCCAATCTGGCCGTCGCGCTGTTCTTCTCCGCCGTCCTCGGCGCCCTCTACTTCCTCGCCCAGCAGCTCCAGTTCGTCATGGGCTACAGCCCGCTCGTCACCCCGCTACGCCTGTTGCCGCTGGCCGCCGCCGTGTACGTGGGCACGGTCGTCACCGGCTTCCTCACCTCCCGTCAGGGCATGAAGGTGACCGTCACCGCCGGGATGCTTGACGGGTGTGTTTGCTCTACCGCCGCGGTTGACCCGGGCGTTGGCCAACGCCAGCTCCACCGAGCTGGAGGAGCTGGCAGATCGCTGGACCGCGAGGCTCAGGTCTGTCGACAGGGACGGCATGACCGATGGTGATCTACTGGCGATCTTGCAGGGCGTGTCCCGACTGGCGGCGTCCGCGGTTAGCACGGGTAGCGGTCTCTACAGCTGGAGCTTCTGACCGTTCTGACGGCCCGAGACGGACTCGATGCTGGACCCGATTCGTGAAGATCATTGACGGCACGAGGCGGCCCAGCCCGAGCAACTCCACCCGTCTGGCGGGGCCAGCTGGGGCTGTCCCTCCGCAAGAGGGCGCTCAGGTGAGGAGTTCGGCGAGTTGGGCCATCTCGGTGGGTGGGTCGATCACCGGTTGGATGAGGAGCTCATCGACGCCTGCCTGTTCCAGGGCGGTGATGCGGGTGCGGAGGTCGTCGCGGGTGCCGACGAGGGCCAGGCTGTTCATCAGTGAGGGCAGGACCAGATCCCGGTCCTGTGGTGCGATGCGTCCGAGGTAGTTGGGGTAGAGCTTGGTGTATCGGTCCGGCGAGGTAGCGGTGGTGCCACGCCGGTCGAGGAGTTGTCGCACCGCCTCGCGTTCGTCGGGGCCGAGTTGCTCTGCGAAGGCAGGTGTGTCGGCGGCGAAGTCCAGCAGCGACAGGACGAGATGACCTGTCGTGTCCCGAGCCGCGTCGCTGTCGGCGTCCTCGTTGGCGCGCAGCAGGTGGAGCGCGGTGACCACGTAGGAGTTGGCGTGGGAGCCGGGGGCGCGGAGCGTGCCGTGAGCGGCTTGGCGGCGGGCGTCGTGCAGCGCGTGCCAGGTGGTGGGATCGAGCAGGCCGAAGGAGATGAGGCCGGCGCCGCGGCGGCCGGCGACGGCGGCGGCTTGGGGCCCGAGCGCGGCCACGACGAACTCGATCGGATCGCTGGTATTCACGTGCGCCCCGGCGTGCAGGAACCGGATGTCGCGGACTCGGTCTCCTTCGCGGTACTCGGTCGGGCGCCCGGCACACAGATCCTGCAGCGCCGCGGTGAAGTTCTCCAGCGCCGCCGCCGTGGCCGGTTGCATGCCCAGCGTGCGCCGTGCCGTGTTTCCGGTGCCGACCCCGCAGATGATCCGGCCCGGTGCCAGGGCATTGAGGCTGGCGAACCCGCTCGCCGCGGCCGGGGCCGAGCGCAACGCCGGTGAGGTCACGCCGATCCCGAGCCGGATGCGACGGGTGGCCTTCGCACACAGGCTCAAGGCGACGAAGGGGTCACCGTGGACCATCGGGGTGTCGTTGACCCAGAAGCTGCGCAAGCCCAACTCCTCGGCCTGTACGGCGAGATCCTCCACACCGGGGTGCGCGGCGACCACTACGCCAGCACGCATCAGACCTCCAAAGCACGAGGATCGGATCGAGCTTGCTCATGCTGGCAGGTTCCAGGGCTGCAGCCCATGGCCGTGACGCTGCCTGCCGAACGACCAGGACGGCTTGAGGCGGCCTTGCCGTCATTGAACTTCGCGAAATGGGTCCAGTTCGGCCACCGGGCGTAGACACTTCGGGATCTCCTCGAAGGGGGCGATCAGGATGTGGCAAGCGAAGGGATGGCGGCCATGCGCGTTGGGGGAAGCTCAAGACGTAGGTGTTCCAGCTGTCGCGACAGTCCGGGCACAGGCGAATGCCGCCGAAGGCGCCGAGGGCGTGTGTTCTATAGGGCGCCTGCCGGGGGGATGGGGGCACCTGTCTTCTTCGGAGCGTTCCAGCATCTCCTTGCAGCCGGTGAACAGGATCCTGTCTGCGGCTTTCACACCGAGCGCGGCGATGAGGGCGTAGCGAGGATCAAGGAGCTGACCGGTGTCCTGGGCGCCCACTCCGTCGTCGAAGCGGTCGGCACCCAGGAGTCCATGCAGCAGGCCATCCACCTGCCCCACCTGATCGACCTGATCTGGCAGCGGAAGATCAACCCGGGCAAGGTCTTCGACCTCACTTCCCACTTGACGAGGCCGCCGAGGCGTACAAGGCCATGGACGAGCGGCGCGCCATACGGAGCATCATGCCTCGTCTTCGAGTGGGCGGCGAGCAGGGCTGAGGCCGGACGAAGAGCTGGATCGTCAGGTGTTCGGGGTGCTCGCGCTCGCCGCCGTGACGGGGGCCGCCGCGGTCGGGGTGTCGCTGCGGCCGAGCCGTTGGGCAAGAGGGACGAGGGCGATCGCGACTGCGCCGACGAGACCGGCGAGGGCGAAGGTCGTGAAGCCCCAGCTCTGGTTGCCGTTCGTGGCGAGTACGCCGATCAGCCAGGGGCCCACGACGGCTCCGGTGCGGCCGACACCGGTGACCCAGCCGAGCCCCGCCGCGCGCTCGCTGTCGCGGTAGACGGTGTTGGTGGCGGCGTAGACCATGACCTGGGCGCTGAACAGCCAGACGCCGGTGAGGGCGACGACGGCGTAGGTCGCTGCGAGCGGGAGGTGGTTGCTGAGGAGCAGGGCCCCGGCGGCGGTCAGCACGAACCAGATCGCCGACACCCGCACCGGACCGAACCTGTCGGCGGTGCGGCCCGCGATCAGCAGGCCGACGATGCCGCCCGCGTTGATGACCATGAGGAAGCTGACGGAGGAGGACAGGCCGTAGCCCTCGGCGCGCATCATCTGCGGCAGCCAGGTGCTCACGCCGTAGACGAGCAGCAGGCCGCTGAAGGAGGCCAGCCACAGCAGCGGGGTCGCCCAGCGCGACTCGGGGCGGAAGAGTTCGCGTACGGCGGCCAGGCGGCCGGCCGCGCCGGCGGCCGGTGCGGCCACGGTGGTGGGCCGGGGCAGTCCGTAGCGGTCGGCGACGGCGTCGGCCTTCTCCCGCTCGCCGCGCGCCAGGAGCACACCCGGCGATTCCGGCAGCAGTTTCAGAAGTAGGGGTACGGCGATCACGGCCGGGAGTACACCCGCCCAGAACACCCAGCGCCATCCGGCGGCCGGGGCCAGGGTGAGCCCGAGCCCGGTCGCCGCCATGCCGCCGAAGTGGTACGAGGTCATGAGCAGGCCGGTGGTGAGGGCAGCCCTGCGCGGCGGCGCGAACTCCATCACCATCGCCAGGCACAGCGGCATCAGGCCGCCGAGGCCGAGGCCGGAGACGAAGCGGCCGAAGCCGAAGAGGGCGACACTGCCGGCCACGGCGCAGATGGCCGAGCCGATCGAGAACAGTGTCACGCTGGCCACGAGCATCAGCCGCCGGCCCAGCCAGTCGGTGAGGTTCCCGGCCGTGAGCGCACCGATCAGCATGCCGAACGTGGTCCAGCTGCCGATCGTGCCGGCACTGGCCGGCGTCAGGCCGAGCCCTGAGTCGTCGAGCATGTGGGGCATGACGGCGCCGTAGATGTTGACATCCATGCCGTCGAAGAAGACGGCCAGCCAGCACAGGGCGAGGACCGGGAACACGGTGCGGAACGTGTGCGGGGGGCGGGGTGTGCCGGACGCGGGGGAGTGGTTCATCTTCGTCCTTGGGGAGGGGGGAAGGCTCACCAACAGGAGCGGTCTGTGTCTGTTCGTATAGTGAAAGATTCTTCCCTGTGAGCTGGTCATGAGTGTCGGGGTGCGTCGGGCGGGTGTCAATGGTGTGAAGCGAGGGATTCCATGCGGGATTCACCCTCGCGGCGGGCCAATTGATGATGGCTGGACGGGAAGGATTGAGTTCACGCGACGACTTCGGTCGGCAGGACGGCGCCCTTCACCGGCCCCAGAAGGCGTCTTCGGCGGACTGGTCCGCGGAGAACAGCCACACTTCGGCGATCCTTCCGTCCTTCAGGCGCAGGACGTCGACGCCGTCCATGCTCATGGAGCCGGACTCATGGCCGCCGGTGAAGTGGATGGTGGCGGCGACCGTGTCGCCGTTGCCCATCATGGAGTGGACCTGGTCGATGGCGAAGCTGCCCCGGCTGGTCTCCATCATTCCGCCGAGCACGGCGAAGACGGCGTCGCGGCCCTTGTGGTCGCCGGAGAACCGGTTGGCACCGGGCTGATGCCAGACGACCGACTCGTCGAGGAGTTCACCGACCCTGGCGAGGTCGCCGGCTTGGACGGCCTGGAAGTATTCGCGGGCGATGTCGATGTTCTTGCTGGTCATGGGCCCTTGCTCCTTACGGTTCCGACGGGGAGCGCTACTGCGCTCTGTTGCGTGAGGTTCGTTCTCGTGCGGCTCTATACTCACCATCGGTAACCAGTCACCTCAACGTAACCAATGGCGGAATGTGACGCAGGCCACGCCAGGTGGTGGTGATCCGTCGCGGACTCTCCAACCCCCGTTTTCCGCTGCCGCGTTGTTGGTTAGGGTGGCCGTGGAGACGGAATCCGATGCCCTGACCAGGGCGATGGGCGGCTAGCGGCCGCGGGCAGTTCTCCGCCTTGGCAGGAGGGGGAGGTGGATCGCATCCGCCGGATGGTCTGCGACGGTGTGCGCGCTTCCGTTGGTGAGGGCAGTCGACCGGACGCGGTGGGCGTGTGAACGGCCGGTCGGCACCCATGGTGCTGCCTCCGGCGCCCACGGTGCTGCCTCCGGCGCTGCGCGTGTGGCTCGGGCTGATCGCGGCCCTCGCGACGCTGGTGGTTGTCGCGCTCGGCGTCCTGTACGCCGGACACAGCGAGCCCGGCAGGGTGGACAGGTGGGTCATCGACCCGACGGCGGACAGTGTGCGGCCGCCGTGGCGGCATGTCGCTCTGGCAACGGACTTCCTGGGGGAGCCCGTCGGAGCGGCGATGCTGGTCGTGGCCGCCGTGACGGGCTGTCTGCTGCTTCGGCGTCCTCGCGCGGCGGTCTTCGTCGTCGCCGGAGTCGCAGTCACCGTGGCGACGGCGACGCTGCTCAAGTCCCTGGTGGGGCGCACCATCCACGGCGACGGCAACCTGTCCTACCCGAGCGGGCACACCGCCTTCCTCACCGCGCTCGCCCTCGTGGTGGCGATGCTCGCGACCGGCCGGCTCGGCCTCGGCCGGACGGTCGGCACGTCACTCGTGCTCGCCGCGGCGCTGGTGGCCGGTGCCGCCATGGGCTGGGCGCAGGTCGCCCTGGGTGCGCACTACCCGACCGATGTCCTCGGCGGCTGGTGCACCGCGCTGGCGGTGGTACCGGCGACCGCGTGGCTGATCGACCGGACGGCTGACCGGCCGGTCGATCGGATGGCCGACGCCGGCCAGCGGCCGCGTAGCTGACGCCACGTCACACCCAATCGGTCCCCGTAACACGTCGCCATGCCCCGTCACACCACCTCACCCCGCAATACGTCACGCCAACCGGCGAAATACCGGCTTCACCGGCCGCCCGGCCATCCAAGGAGTCGGGTCACCGGCGTCAAGTGCCTTTCGGTACACCGCACATGCCTGCGCCACCACGTCCACGGTGCGGTCGATGTCGGCGTCGTCGAGCGCGCTGCTGACCACGAACGACGGGGCCAGTACCCCGCCCGCGAGGAGCCGGCGCAGGAACAGGGTGCGGTACTGCTGTGACGGCTGCCCGTTCTCGTCGAGGGTGGCGAAGACGAGGTTGCTGGCCCGGCCCCGGACGACGACGTGGTCGCCGACGCCCATTCCGGCGGCGGCGTCGCGGACACCGGCCGCCAACCTCTCGCCGAGGGCGTGCAGCCGAGCACTGATGCCCTCCTCGACGTAGGTGGTCTGAACGGCCATCGCGGCGGCCAGCGAGTGTGTTTCCGCACCATGTGTGGTGGACAGCAGGAACACCCGCTCGCCGGAGTGGCGTAGTCCTCCCCGCTCCATCAGGTCGCGGCGCCCTGCCAGCGCGGAGACGGCGAATCCGTTGCCCAGCGCCTTGCCGAAGGTGGAGAGGTCGGGGACGACGCCGTACATGCTCTGGGCGCCCGCCTCGGACCAGCGGAAGCCGGTGATCATCTCGTCGAAGATGAGTACGCAGCCGTGCCGGTCGGCCAGTGCGCGCAGGCCGGCGAGATAGCCGGGCGGTGGCTCGGTGTGGGTGGCGGGTTCGAGGATCAGGCAGGCGATCTTGTCCTGGTGCCGGGTGAGCAGTTCTTCCGTGGCGGCCAGGTCGCCGTAAGGGAACGCCACGGTGAGCTCGTTGGTCTCCGCCGGAATACCCGCGGACATCGGCGTGGTGCCGATGAACCAGTCGTCGACGGAGAAGAACGGATGGTCGGCGCAGATGGCCACCCGCGGGCGTCCGGTGGCGGCTCGGGCGAGGCGTACCGCGGCGGTGGTGGCGTCGGAGCCGTTCTTCGCGAACTTCACCATCTCGGCGGTGGGCACCGTCGCCAGGAAGCGTTCGGCGGCGTCGGCCTCCACGATGGACGGCCGGACGAAGTTGCTGCCGCGTTCGATTTCCCGCCGTACCGCCTCGGTCACACGTGGGTGGGCGTGGCCGAGGCTGACCGACCGCAGGCCGGAGCCGTACTCGATGTAGCGGTTGCCGTCGACGTCCCACACGTGGGCACCCTGGCCGTGGCTGATGACCGGGGCCAGGTTCTCGGGGTACTGGTCGTCGCCCTTGGCGTAGGTGTGCGCGCCCCCGGGGATCATGGCGTGCAGCCGCTCGTTGGCCGCACGCGACCGGGGGAGGAGGAACTCTTCGGTGTCCACGCTCACTTCACCTTTCCATGTGCTTCAGGACCTCGGCGAGGCTCGGTGCCTCCCGGTCCCGCTGGGACATCGATGTGACCGGCAGCGGCCACGGAATGGCGAGCTCCGGGTCGTCGAAGGCGATGGTCACGTCCTCGGCCGGATCGTGCGGGCGGTCGATCCGGTAGGAGGTGTCGGTGGTTTCGGTCAGGGCCTGGAAGCCGTGCGCGCAGCCCGCCGGGATGTACAGGGTCGTCTGTGTCTCGCCGGACAGTTCGAAGAAGGCCCGGCCCAGGTACGTCGGCGAGTCCGGCCGCAGGTCCACGACGACGTCGAAGATCTTCCCGTACGAGCACCGCACCAGCTTGGCCTCGCCGGCGCCGGAGCGCAGGTGGAGGCCGCGCAGGACGCCCCGGACCGAGCGGGACAGGCTGTCCTGGACGAAGGCGTCGGGGTCGAGGCCCACCGAGCGGACCACGTCGGCGTCGAAGGTGCGGCAGAAGAAGCCGCGTTCGTCGGTGTACGGCGTCGGCTCGAACAGGAACGCGCCGTCGATCGCCGGGACTTGGGTCGCCTTCATGGAGTCTCCTGCCGGGTGCGGGCGTGCTGGTGGTCGTTCGCCGGGAACAGGGCGGCCGTCAAGGCGGTGAACTGGCCCTGGAGTTGCCGGGCGGCGAGCCGGTTCCGCTCGGCGAGGGTCTGCCGCAGCTCCGCCGAGCGCTTCTCCAGGGCGCGGAACTGCTCCAGGAGCCGGTCGGCGTCGACCTCGCGGGCCGGGTGGCAGTACGCGCCCAGGCCCATCCGGTCCATGAGCGCGTCGCTCTTCGCCGCGTAGCTGAGGGCGAGCGTCGGAGTGCCGGCCTTCAGCGCGCAGACCAGGTTGTGGTACCGGGTCGCCACCACGGTGTCGGCGGCCGCCGTCTCCTTCATCAGATCGGCCAGCGAAGTCGCCTCGGCGGCGGTGACCAGCGGCGAGTCCACCGCGTCGAGGATCGCCGCGACCACCGCCGCATCACACTCGTCGCCGGTGAGCAGCCGGACCGGCCTGCCGTCCTCGACCAGCGCGCGGACGAACCGGGTTGTCCCGTCCAGGTAGCGCCGGTGGATCTCCTCGGCCCGGGCGCGGTCGTCGTTGCCGCCGTGGAAGTCCATGACGCCGACGCAGACCAAGCCACCCGGCGTGCCCGAGGGCGCGCTCGTCCGCGGCGTCGGCAGGGCGAACGCGAGGTCCGGGTAGACCTCGTCGCGCCTGGTGTCCACGCCCATCGCCCGCATCGCGTCGCGGGACATGGCGTCCCGGTACGAGCGGTACGCGGCCAGCCGCGCCGACCGGCGCACCAGGGCCCGCGTCGCCCGGTCGCGGATCGCGGCGGCGCCCACGCCGACCAGGGCGACCTTGGTGCCGAACAGCCTGCCGGTCGCGCAGAGCAGGAACAGGGAGTACGGGAAGCCCCACGGCCGCAGCGGCAGCGTGGCCTCCAGGACGCCCATGCCCGGCACGATCACCACGTCGTGCCGGCGCACCCAGGCAGCCGTGCGAACCACGTCGACGAGCTTGCCCAGCCCCTTCCCCGCGATAGAGCCCAGTCGGGACGCCGTCCGGTACTCCCCGCGATACCAGTGCAGCCGCGTCGCGGGGATCCCGTACCGGGCCGAGACGACCTCGGGTCCGCCGCAGAGCGCGTCCACGGCCGCCTCCGGGTGCTCGGCGCGCAGGTACCCGAGCACGGCTTCGAGCGAGCCGTCGTTGCCGAGGTTGCCGGAGCCGAGCAGGCCGAACACCCCGACGCGCGGCGGGGGTCGGTGCGCCGTCGTCATACCTGCCCTCCTGTACGACCCTCACGGCCGGCGACGAGCGAGTCGACTGAGACGGTGAGCCGGGCCGGGTCGACCGGGGCGCGGTCCTCGACCCGCTCGCCTGCACCCGGCCGGACCCGGCTGGTCATCCAGGCGGCGAGGTGGCCGTAGCAGGCACGGCGGTCGGACGCGGACAGCGGCGCCCGCTGGATCGCCGAGGCGAAGCCCCAGACGTACTCGGCGAGCAGCCGGGGCGTCGGGTGCAGCGCGCCCGCACGGCGCGGGTCCAGGTTGACGCACCGGGAGCGCTTGGAAGGGTTCGCCCGCTCGGCGCGCGTGGGGTGGTCGCGGCGGAAGTACAGCAGCTCCGGCACCTGGTGGAAGGGGCCGTGCAGGACGATCTCGGCGACGAACGTGCGGTCCGCGTGGTGGTAGCTGTCGTGCGGCTTCACCCGGCGCAGCATGTCGGCACGCATCACCCCGTAGAAGTCGTCGCCACCGGGCTCGAACAGGAAGCTGCGGAACCGCTCCGGCGCGTGCGGCGAGGCGGTGGCGAGCCCGTACTCGTACGGGACCTTCACCTGCCCTTCGCCGTCGATGACCGCCTGGTCGGAGTGCGCGAGGACCACGTCCGGACGCTCGTCGAGCGCCTCCACGCAGCGCCGCAGCAGGTCCCGGGCGTACAGGTCGTCGTGCGAGGCCCACTTGAACAGCTCGCCGCGGCACTCGGTGAACACGTAGTTGTGGTTCGGCGCGGCGCCGATGTTCCGGGTCAGCCGGATGTACCGGATGCGCGAGTCCTGCGCGGCGTACTTGCGGCAGATGTCCTGCGTCCCGTCGGCCGAGGCGTTGTCGGAGATGACCAGCTCGAAGTCCTCGTAGGTCTGGCCGAGCAGGGCGTCGAGCGACTCGGCCAGATACTCCTCGCCGTTGTACACGGGCAGTCCGATGCTCAGCCGGGGATGGGCGGTCATGACGTCCTCACTTCTGGAAAGGGATGGTGCTGGTACTCGCGGAGGGCGGACCGCAACTGCAGCCACCACACGGCCGAGGCGGCGAGGGTCGCGGTGGCGACGCCCCAGGCCGAGCCGACCGTGCCGGCCAGGACCGCCCCGCCGAGACCGCCGGTGACGTAGCAGGCCGAGGCGAACAGCTGGCAGCGCAGGCTGCGCCGGGCCGCGGCGAGCGCGCGCAGCCCGGCCGCCGCGCCGGTGCCGAGGCCGGCGCCCGCGACACCGAGAGTGACCGGCACGATGAGCTGGGCGGCGGAGTGCCAGACTTCGCCGAGCACGAGCTCGCCGAGCCGGTCCGGCATCAGCAGCAGCGCCCCGCCCCAGAGCAGCGCGGCGACGGCCTGCGCGCCGCCCAGCAGGAGGCAGAACCTGCCGAGGCGGTGCGGGGCCCGCCGCAGCACCCGTGCCGCCTCCGCGACGGTGACCAGCGAAAGACCCATCAGCACGGCCAGGAACGGACCGAGCAGCAGCTCGGCGCCCCGGACCGCACCCACCGCGCCGACCCCGACGATCGCGCCGAGCCCGTACGCGCGCAGCTGGCTCGCGCCGCTGAGGCTGACGTTCTCGATCAGGTACCGGTAGCCGAGGTCGCGTTGCTCGCGCAGCCACGCGCGGGCCCGGGTCACCCGGGGCAGGATGCCGGACTGGACGTAGCCGTAGCCCGCGGCCACCGTGGCGGACGCGCCCCAGGCGAGCACGAAGGCGGCCACGCTGCCCACACGGGCCGCCACGACCATGGCCGGGACGAGCGCGACGCCCCACACGAGATCGTTGACGAACGCCTTCCGCCCGGTGCCCGCGGCGAAGAACGCGTACCGCCAGGCATCCTGCAGCAGCAGCCCCGGCAGCATGACGCCGAGACAGGCGAACGCGGGCCCCACACGGCCGCCGAGCGCGAGGCCGGCCACCAGGCAGGCCGTACCGATGGCGGCACCGACGCCGAGCGCGGTACCCGACGACCGGGCCACCGCCCGGCGCCAGGACGTGTCCGGCACGCCGCTGAAGCGCACCACGAGCGGATCGGTGGCCAGGCCGCGGGAGACATTGAGCACCACGCCGTAGGTCACCCAGGCGAGGCTGAACACGCCGAACGCGGTCACCCCCAGCGAGCGCGCCACGTAGATGCCCACCGCGAAGTTGCTGATGCTGGAGGCCGCCTGGTCGGCCAGTCCCCAGGACAGCCGGCCGACGAAGGCCCGGCGGGCGGATCCGCCCGACGGCGCCGTCGTCGGCGGTTTCTCCTCCTCGGTGGTCATCGGCGTCACGCCTTGATCAGTTCGGCGCCGTGCAGGGCGTCGGCCGCGGCGGCGACCGTGTCGAACGGCAGCCCGGACCGCTCGGCGACATCCAGCAGACTGTGCTCTCCGTCGGACAGGCTGAGCACCCAGAGCATGGCCATCTGGGCCTGCTTGGTGTCGCTGCGCCCGCCGAGCGCGTCGTACAACCCGCGCCGCCCCAGCTGTGGTTCGCCGTAGGGGCTGAGGTTCACGTACCGCCGGTTGCGGTCGAGGACGGCGAACGCCTCACGGCACACGGCGAGGGTGTCCGCCATCGCCTCCGGGGAGACGAGGTCCAGGTTGTCCGCCGAGGTGTGATACTCGGGGTAACCGGCATACGGCGTCCGGCTGAGCGAGCCCACGCCGAGGTTGAACCCGGGCGAGCAGTACTGCCGCTCGTCGTAGCCGTACGGAGTGAACTCGGCGACGCTGTGCGGGCGTTCGGAGTCGGCCAGCACCTGCCGCATCACCCGGTCGATCTCAGCGTCCCCACGCCTGCTCTGCTTGTACGTCAGTTGACCCGAGTCACCCGCGCAGGCCAGCACCAGCCCATGCTTGACCCGATCGACCCCCTCCGCGTTGCGGGCCAGCCAGGTGATCGCCCCGATCGTGCCGGGCGCGTAGATGAACCGGTAGGTGTAGTACGGCGTCTGCTCGGCCAGCGTCCGGGCCAGGAACGTCGCCACCGCGACGCCGGCCATGTTGTCGTTGGCCAGCGAAGGGTGGCAGACGTGGCAGGAGACGATCACCTCGTCGGCGACCTGCCCGGGGACCACGTGCTCGGCGTAGGTGAGGTGGCCATCGGCGAGCGTGGAGTCGATCCGCACCTCGTACTCGCCGTCCGGCAGCGCGTCCAAGGTGTCCTGGGCCAGGCAGAAGCCCCACTCCGGCTTGTAGTAGCTGGTGCGGTACGGCACCCAGGCCGGGTGCTCCGGCAGCGTGTGCAGGTGCGCGCGGAGCTCCGACAGGGGCATGGTCGCCGACACCGGCACGCTGTAGCCCAGCACGTGCAGGCTGGACTCGGCGAAGTCGACGACGCGCTTGCCGGTGCTGTCGGCGACGTACGCGTCCCGGATGTTCCACTCCTGCGGCACCGTCCAGTCGAGCACCTGGGTCCCGGTCGGCACCTCGTGCACCTGCAGCGGGATGTACTCGCCGACGATGTCCAGGGTGGCGCGCACACCGTCGCCGGTGATGCTCCGGCAGAGCGGGTACAGCCGCTCCACCAGGGCGTACATCTCATCGCCGTGCTCGGTCACCGGCGCCACCGCAGGGTGTCGTCGACGGCGCCCGCCTCGGACGCCGCGCGCAGCACGGCGAGGCGGGTGAAGCGCTGCTCGAAGTCCTCCCGGGTCAGCCCGTGCTGCCGGTAGGCGTCGGCTAGGTCGATCGCGCCCTGCTTCACCGTCCACTCGCAGTCGAAGCCGGGGATGGCCGAGCGGAACCGGGAGAAGTCCACGCGGTAGGACCGCGGATCGGCGCCGTTCTCCCCGGTGATGTTCACCTTCGCGCCGGCCACCGCCTCGGCGACCTGCTCGGCGATCTCGGCGACCGTGACGTTGTTGATCTCGCTGCCGATGTTGAACGCCCGGTCGTGCACCGCTTCGCGCGGCGCGGTCAGCGCGGCCGTGAAGGCCCGTGCGATGTCGGCGGCGTGCACCAGCGGACGCCAGGGCGTGCCGTCGGAGAGCACCAGCACCTCGCCGGACAGCAGCGCGTGGCCCACCAGGTTGTTCAGCACGATGTCGGCGCGCAGCCGGGGCGAGTAGCCGAACGCGGTGGCGTTGCGCATGTACACCGGGCTGAAGTCGCCGTCGGACAGCGCGTGCAGGTCGTCCTCCACCCGCACCTTGGACTCCGCGTACGGCGTCACCGGGCGCAGCGGGGCGTCCTCGGCGACCAGGTCGTCGCCGCCGGCGGCGCCGTAGACCGAGCACGTCGACGCGTACAGGAAGCGCCGCACTCCGGCGTCGCGGGCCAGCCGGGCCAGCCGTACGGACGCGTGGTGGTTGATGTCGTAGGTGAGCTCCGGGGCCAGCGAGCCCAGCGGGTCGTTGGAGAGCGCGGCCAGATGGATCACGGCGTCGACGCCGGCCACGTGTTCGGCCGTGACGTCGCGCAGGTCCACCCGGTGCCCCGACGGGTCCGCGGGCGTCGGGCCCAGGACGCAGTCGGCGAACAGGCCGGCGTCGAGGCCGACGACCTCGTGCCCGGCGGCCGTGAGGACCGGGGCCATGACGGTTCCCAGATATCCCTGGTGTCCGGTCAGCAGTACGCGCAAGGTTCAACCCCCCAGGTTGAGCGTGAGTTTGGTGACGGCGAACGCTTCGGCGTATCGCTCGTGGCATTCGATGCCGCGGATCCGGGCGAGGCCGAGGAAGGCCTCCCGGTCGTACCAGGGCCGGTGCCGCTGCGAGGCGTAGTGCTCCTGCAGCAGCCGCACCTTCTGTTCGGCGATCTCCGTCGACAGCGGCTGGTACGCCGCCATGCGGCCGAGGTCGCCGTCCCACTTGACGATCTCGTAGCCGAGCACGAGGTGGTCGCGGAACGCGGTGGGGATCAGTTGCGCCAGGCCACGGTGGTCCTGGTGCGCGTCATCGGTGCGCGGGGCCAGGATCAGATCGGGGTCGGTCTGCCCGCGCAACTCCTCGACCGCGGCCTTGGCCTCGTCCCAGTGCACGGGCATCCGGCCGTCCGGCAGCTTGAGCACGGTCAGCCGCAGGTCGGCGCCCGGGCAGAAGGCGGCGAGCGCCGCCCGCTCCTCCTGCTCGCGCTCGCTGCCGCCGCCGGAGAGCACCAGCGCGTCGACCCGGAGACCCGGCCGCGCGAGGCACAGCGTCAGCAGCGTGCCGCCGGTGCCGATGGCGATGTCGTCGCAGTGCGCGCCCACCGCGACGATCCGGTCCGGGCGCCCGGCACCGAGCCGGATCACGCGCTCACCCCGGCGTTGTCGTGCTCCCACACGGCCCACGGGCGGTCGCCCCGGGCGTAGGCCTCGTCGAGCGCGGCGCGCTCCTTCACGGTGTCCGTCGGCTTCCAGAAACCGCGGTGCTGGTGCGCCACCAGCCGCCCCTGCTTGGCCAGTTGGGCGCATCCGTCGGCGACCAGATCCCCGCCCTCGGGAATGTGGTCGAAGACCTCCTGGCGGAGCACGAAGTAGCCGCCGTTCTCCCACAGCGGCAGTTCGCTCACCGCGGTGATGCCGCCCACCAGGTTGTCCTCGCCCAACTCCACGCAGTGGAACGACGACTGCGGCGGCACCACCATCATCGACGCACCCGCGTCGCGCGCGGCGAACTTCTCGATCATCTCCGGCAGCGGGGCGTCGGTGAGCACGTCGGCGTAGTTGGCGAGGAACATCTCGTCGCCGTCCAGATGGTGCCGCACCCGGCGCAGCCGCTCCCCGATCGGCGACTCGATGCCGGTCTGCGCGAACGTGATCGTCCAGTCGGCGATGTCGGTGGACAGCAGCTCGGTCCGCCCGCCGCGCAGCACGAAGTCGTTGGACGTCGTCTCCTCGTAGTTGAGGAAGAAGTCCTTGATGTGGTGCGCCCCGTACCCGAGGCACAGGATGAACTCCTTGTGCCCGAAGTGCGCGTAGTAGCGCATGACGTGCCAGATCAGCGGCCGGGGGCCGACCATCGCCATCGGCTTGGGTACGTCGTCTGCGGCACCGCTCCGCATCCGCATCCCGTAACCGCCGCAGAACAGAACGACCTTCATGCCTTGACCTCGACAATGCTCAGTTCCGGGATGGGGAAGACCAGCCGACCGCCCCAGTCGCCTATGAAGGACAGTTGCTCGACCAGCTCGGCCCGCAGGTTCCACGGGAGGACCAGGACGTACTCCGGCCGGTCGGCCGCGATCTGATCGGGCGCCAGGATCGGGATGCGGGTGCCCGGGGTGAACCTGCCGTGCTTGTAGGGGTTGCGGTCGACCGTGTACGGGAGCAGGTCGGGCCGGATGCCGCAGTGGTTGAGCAGGGTGTTGCCCTTGCCGGGGGCGCCGTAGCCGACGACCGTCTCGCCGCGCTCGGCCGCCTCGATGAGGAACTTGAGGAGGTCCCGGCGCACCTTGGCGACCCGTGCCGAGAACTCGGTGTACCCGGACAGCTCCTGGAGTCCGGCGGCCTTCTCCCGGGCCAGTACGTCGGCCACCCGCTGCGTCGGCTCGCCGGCCACCTCGGCCGGGCGGGCCCACAGCCGAATGGAGCCGCCGTGCGTGGGCAGCAATTCGACGTCCACGAGCGTGAGTCCGCCGCTGGCCAGGGCCCGGATCGCGGAAGCGACCGTGTAGTACTGGAAGTGCTCGTGGTAGATCGTGTCGTACTGGTTCTCCTCGATCAGGGTCAGCAGGTGCTGCACCTCGATGGAGACCCAGCCGTCGTCGGCCACCAGGGCGCGCAGCCCCTGGGTGAACCCGACCACGTCGGGGATGTGCGCGTACACGTTGTTGGCCACGACCAGATTCGCCGGGCCGTGCTCCTCGCGGACGGCCGAGCCGGTCTCCGGGCTCAGGAACTTCGTGAGCGTGGGCACGCCCGCGTCCCGCGCCGAGGCGCCGACGTTCACCGACGGCTCGATGCCGAGGCACCGGATCCCACGGTCCACCACATGCTTCAGCAGGTATCCGTCGTTGCTCGCGACCTCGACCACGAAGGCGTCGGTGCCGAGATCCAGCCGCTCGACGGCGTCGGCGACGAACGTGCGCGCGTGCTCCACCCAGGAGGTCGAGAAGGAGGAGAAGTACGCGTACTCGCTGAACGTCTCCTCCGGCGTGATCAGCGGAGGAATCTGCGCGAGCCAGCAGTCGGTGCAGACCCGCAGGTGCAGCGGGTACGCGGGCTCCGCCCGGTCCAGTTGGTCCGCGGCGAGAAAGCTCTCACATGGTGGTGTCGCCCCGAGATCGACGACGCTCGCCATCGCTTCCGAGCCGCAGAGTCGGCATTGTGTCATCTACTGTCCCCATCCCCCCTGTTCGCGTGGGTGTCCCCACCGCGAGCCAGTGCTGACCGACCCGCGATCGCGGTGCGGTACTCCTCCACCAGGCGCTCCAGGCCGACGCCCGGGCTGAAGCCCTGCTCGTAACGGCGCCGGGCAGCCTGGCCCATCTCTTGGTTGCGGTCCGGATCGGCCGTGATCCGGCGTATGCGGGACGCGAGCGAGGCGGCCTCGCCCGGCCGGTGCAGCAGCCCGGTCACGCCGTCCTCGACGAGCTCGACGAAGGCACCGTGACCGGCGGCGACGACCGGGACCCCGGCCGCCATCGCCTCCACGACCACCAGGCCGAACGCCTCCAGCCACGTCGAGGGAGCCACCACGGCGACCGACCGCGCGATGGCCTTCTGGCACTCCGCCGTGTCGTACAGACCGACGTAGCGCACGTCGTCCCGGCCCGCCGCCCAGGCCGTGACCTCCGCCTCCAGTGGTCCCGTGCCGGCGATCACGAGCGGCACGCCCACACCCCCGCTCGCCGCGAGCTCGTCCCACGCGGTCATGAGCAGCCGTACGCCCTTGGCCTCGGCGAGCCGGCCGAGGTAGAGCAGATGCTCGCCGGCGTCCGAGCGGCGGGCGTCCGGGTCGGGCACGAAGTTGTGCTTCACCACCAGCCGCTCGGCCGGCATGCCCGCCCGCACGAGCACGTCGCGCTGCGCCGCGGAGATGCACAGGAACCGCTCCACGCCGGACCACCACCGCCGCCGGTTGGCCGACAGGCTGACCGCGAGCGGCACCGTCGCGAGGCGGGAGCCGCGGTAGCAGCCATGCCGGACGGCGGGCAGCGGGACCGACGACCCGACGCACTCGGTGCACGGCCGGCCGTCCCGCTGGAGCGTGCCGGGCGGGCAGACCTGGGTGTAGTTGTGCAGCGTGGCGACGGCGGGCACCCCGGCGTCGGCGCAGGCGGCGAGGACCGCGGGTGACAGGAGCGGGAAGACGTTGTGGACGTGCACCACGTCGGGCCGCTCGCTGCGCAGCCGGGCGGCGAGCTCCGTGCGGACCGCCGGGTTCCACGGCACCCGCAGGGGCACCGCGACCTTGGTGAGCAGGGACATGGCGGCGATGTCGTCGCTGCGCCGCTCGAACACCTCGACCCGGTGGCCGGCCCCGCGCAGCAGCGCCACCTCCTGGTCTACGACCTTGTTCTCCCCGCTCGGCTGCGCCGAGGCGTAACGGTTGTGCACCACGAGGACGTGCATGCTCAGATCACCTCCGATCTCTGGGCCCATCGCGGGACACGCCGTCGCGGGACTTCGGGCGTCGATTCGGGTGTCGATGGGGGAGTGGCCGCGGCAGGTGCCGCCAACAGCGAGGCGGCCACGGCCAGATGCAGCAGATACGGCGAGGCGTCGCCCAGTCCGGCCTCGGTGTACGACGCGATTCCGCAGTAGCTGATCAGGAAGATCGCGCAGGCCCTCGACAGCGACGGCGGCCGCAGCATCGCGACGCCGCCCAGCACGACGATGATCGCCGCGACCAGGGTGACGCCGATCAGGCCCTGCTCGTTGTAGACGGCCAGCCAGCTGTTGTCGATCGGCAGCCCGCCGAAGGACTTGTCGCCCAGGCCCACACCGAACAGCTCCTGCGACGTCGACCGGGGCGCGGCCAGCAGCGCGTCCCAGACCTTGGCCCGACCGGTGAGGTTGGAGAAGTTCTCCTTGCTCTGCCCGCGCAGGAACCACGTCTGCAGCGCGGAGGCGAACCCCACCGCGGCCACCACGGCGCACACCACCGCCCAGGTGAAGAACCGCCGGGCCGCGGCGCTGGTCAGGATCAGCGAGCCGATCGCCAACGCCAGCCCGATGAACAGGCCGAGCGTGGCCGTCCGGGTATGGGTCAGCGCGAGCAGGACGAGAGACGGCACGATGACCACCGCCGCGCTGGTCCGGTCGGTCCGGCGCCCCAGTACGAGCAGCACGGTGAGCCCGATGATCACCGCGGCGTACTGTCCGATCTGCGGCGGGGTGAGCGGCCACAACGCGCCGACCAGGCGTCCGCCGTAGAGGTCGGGCAGGGCCGCGCCCGGTGAGACGGCCAGGCCGGCGGCCACCGACCCGAGCACCGCGAAGTACATCCGGATGTGATGCCGGACGAACGTCATGGAGCCGTCCCACCAGCGGCTGAGCAGCCACAGCGTGCCGACGAAGAGAGCCAGCCGGGCGCACCGGAACAGCGCGCCGAACCCGGACTCCAGGTTCGCGCTGGAGATCACGCTCAGCACCAGCAGCAGCGTGAGCAGCAGCAGATAGGCGCTGGCCCGGATGCGCAGCCGGAGATTGACCGCGAGCGCCAGCGTGAACGCGGCGACCAGCGCGCCCATGGTGACCATCTGGATGAGGGAGCGGGGCAGCGGGACGATGGTCTTCGCCCCGGCGGAGCCGAGCGTGTTGAGGATCAGCAGCCCCCACACCGTCCCGACGATCTTCGACGGGTTCTCCGCGGACGCAGTGGCGGCCATCTCAACCACCGTCCCGTGCACGGAAGGTGCTGCCCGCGTCCTGCTGGTACGGCGTGCCCTGCCACTGTCCGAATTCGAGCACCCGGCTCGGGTCGTAGGCGACGAACTTCCATGGCCCGACGTAGACGTTGTCGTGCCAGCGGTTGTGCTGCTTGCGGGTGATCGCCTCGGACACCCGCTCGCCCTGGTACGGCGACCAGTCCGGATAGGTGCCGTAGTTGGCCAGCACCGCCATCCGGTCGCACTTCACCGTGCAGTCGACGGCGGACTTGTCCAGCACGAAGCGGTTGTCGTGGATGTCCACCCGCTGGGTCTTCCACCGGCAGTCGGCGTACAGCGGTGCCTTGGCGATCGCCGGCTGCGCGCAGCGGTCCGTCTTCTTCACCAGCAACGTGCAGTCACCGGACGAGGTGTTGGCGGGGCTGTTGCAGAACCGGTCGGCGTTCTCCCACAGGGTGATCCCGGACCAGTTGTTCTCCAGCACGTTCCGATAGATCTCGATCTTGTCCGTGCGGGCTTTGACCCGTGGTTCGCCGCCGGACTCGGACAGGTAGACGGTCGCGAACGGGAAGTTGTCGCCGCGCTCGGCGTAACCGCGGCCCTCGACCCGGTTGTTCCGCCGGATCGTGTTCCTGCGGATGACCGCGTTGTAGCTGGTCTCGTAGATCAGCGCGGCGCCGTCGTTGGCCTCGAACACGTTGTCTTCGATACGGAAGTCATTGTTGTTGGTGTCCGCCCACAGTCCGGTTCCGCGGTTGTCGTGCACCCAGTTGCCGCGCACGTCGGCGCCGTTGACGGCCCAGAACTTGATGCCGCCGGTGCAGCCGCAGCCCTTCCGCCGCCGCTCCCAGTCGCCGGTGTTGTTGCCCACGATCTCGTTGCCCTCGACCACCAGGCCGCGGATGGGGTCACCGGCCTTGTACGCGTTCATGCCGTACTGGCCGTTGTCGCGCAGGCAGCTGGCGCGAACCTGTTGATGGGCACCGGCCATCAGCCCGGCGCCGGAGTTCTTCTGGATCGTCGCGTGCTCGATCACCCACCCGTCGGCCGAGTCATGGTTGACCACGCCCTCGTTGTGCGGTGCGACGAACCCCTGCACGGTGAGAAAGCGGATGGTGACGTCGCGGGCGGTGCCGCCGAACGCGTACTGGTTGGTCTTCCGCCCGTCGAGCACCGCGCCCGGCGCGCCGAGGTAGGTGTTCCCCTCCTTGGGGATGACCTGGGCGTAGCGGTCCGGCTCAAGCCGGTGCTTGCCCGGCCGGAGCCAGAACGTGGTCTTCGGGGGGCTGCTCTTGGTCTTCGCGGCCAGGTCACCGGTCACCGAGGGGTCGACCGTGACCGCGCCCTTCGGCGCCTTCGCCGGCCCTGCCGCGGGCTTCTCACACACCCGGGCCACGGACGTGGACGGCGCCCCGGACGTGACGGGCGCGGCGGTCGCCCCCGCCGCCGGGGTGCCCGACGTGCCGCTCTCACAGCCGGTCACCGCCAGCAGGGCCAGCGCCAGCGGTGCCGCCGCCGACGCCCAGTGCCGTCTCTTGATCCCCACACGTGCCCCCTAGCCGTGGAACCTGAGCACGGTGGTGAAGCCCTCCGTGCCGTCGGCGAAGCCGGTGCCGACCAGCGTGGTGCTGGGTTCCTTGCGTCCGAACCCGGCGGAGTACCAGCCCAGCGGCGGGTTGCTCGCACCGCGATGCGCCCGCCACGACAGCTGCCCGGGCAGGTCGAGCGCCGCGGAACGGTCCTCGCCGTCCCGGCTCCACGTGAGCACGGCCCGGTTCCCCACCAGCTCCGCGGCGATCGCCGGACCCAGGTGGAACGCCAGCCGCACGGCCCGGCGCGGGCCGCGCACCTCGTCGACGACCCGCAGCTCCTGGCTCGCGGCCGTCAGCTCCACCTGGCGGCGGTGCACCGAGCCCTGGTAGCCGTCGTGCTCGGCGACCCAGCGGGCCGTCCCCCTTTCGGAGGTGTCGGAAGGGTCCGCGACCAGGACGCGGCTGTGGGCATGCCGGGTCCACAGGAACGGGCCGCCGGAGGCGGACTGGTCAACGCCGTCCAGTTGCAGGGTGTTGTGGCCGAGGGTGGACCGGAAGTACTGCCGCCACTCGGGCTGCCCGTGGTAGCAGTACGTCCCCGGGTCGGCGAGCACGTCGACCCCGTCGTGCCGGACCTCCACGGACAGCGCGTCCGCGTGGGCGTGCGCCGCGATGGACAGGAAGCCGTGCGGACCGCCGTCGCAGCGGCACCAGATCTTCTCCGGACCGCGCAGGATGGTGAGCCCCGCGTCGGCGAAGTGACCCGGCCGAACGGCCGGGCGGGTCACGGCCGGTGCGGTTCCCTTTTTCGCGTACGGCCGGATGAGCGCGGCCAGCAGCGGGGTGCGCACATCGGTGCCGGTCACCGTCGGCCACCAGTCGAGCCGGCCGAACACGGCGTCCCCGGTGGCCAGCAGCGAGGCCCAGCGGTCGGTGCCCGTGCCGTCCACGATCAGACCGTGCCCGTCGTCCGCGTCGCCCTGGCGCGGCGGCCGAAGCCGGTTGTCCACGACGGCCGCGAGCGCGTCGGTCATCCGCAGCAGCACCAGCCGGATCGTTGCCGGGACCGGCACGTCGGCGGTATCCGCCTCGGCCACCGCGGCCAGGCCGAGCTCCAGCACCAGTCCGTGATATTCGGTGGCCAGCTCGCGGTTGAGGCCGGAGCCGAAGGTGTTGCCGCGCAGATGCCGCTCCAGCGACCGCAGCGCGTCGGCCCGCCAGCGCGGCGACGAGGGGAACCAGTCGAACGCGCAGGCCGCGGCGAACTGCCCGGCGGCCTCGGCGATGATGTGGTTGTTCGCCGACGACCCCCGGCTGGGGAAGGCGGCAAGCCAGCGCTGGTGGTGCCAGATCTGGTTCAGCGCCACCGGGTTGCCCTCGAACAGCCCGGCCGCGCCCGGCCAGCCGTCGAGCAGCCGGCGGATCCACACCCAGGACAGCAGCCGGATCCCCAGCTCGATGCCGCTGGTCCAGTGCACTCCGCGCAGCGGCGCGTTGGCCGCCCACCACGACCGCAGATGCTCGGCCACACGCTCGGCATACCGCTCGTTCCCGGTGACCGCGTAGGCGGCGGCGAGCACGGTGAGGTACTGATGCCGGGACAGCTCCCAGATCTGCTTGATGTCCCCGACCGCGTCCTCGCTGCGGTACGGCACGTCGAAGGCGTAGCCCCAGGGGGCCCGGCGCCCGGTCTTCGGGTCGTACCACCAGTCCGGGTCGGCCAGATCGTCGCGGTCCACCCCGAAGAACTCGGCGTGCCCGGCCATCAGCCGGTCCGCCTCGGCGATGAGACGCTTCGCGGCGTCCGGTGGCACCGCGGCGACCGTCCCGGCGGGCAGTACGGCGGTGAACCGGGCGCCGGTCACGCTCGGGCAGTCCGGCCGCGCCGACCGCCACAGCCGTCTGCGCACCGTGTCGCCCACCCGGCCGCCGATCTCCCGTGGCCCCATCCGGGACAGTCGGCGCAGGTACCAGCCCGCGCTCATGGTCATCGCACGTTCTCCAACGTCACCGGCGCGCCGCCGGCCAGGCCGGTCTGCACGGCGAGGGTGGCAGCCGTGGTGGCGACCAGCGACTCCAGCGGCACCGGCATCGGCCCGCCGGTCCGTACGGCCTTGACGAACGCGGCCAGCTCGGCGTTCTGGCCCTTGTCCCGGGCCTTGGGCAGCCGCGAACTCAGCCACCGCTTGCGGTCGTACACCGAAGCGCGGACGAAGTCGTCGAGCTGGAGCACCTTGCCGTCCGCGACCAGGTCCAGCGTCTCCTTGGGGAAGCCGGCCGCGCCCGTGGTGACGTAGCTGATGGTGGCGGTGGACCCGTCGGGGTAGCGCAACACGACCTGGAGGTCCTCGTTGCCGGACGTGGCGACCGCGTACACCGAGACCGGGTCGGCGTCGAGCAGCCAGCTCGCCGTGTCGATGAAGTGTCCGCCCTCGCCGGCGAACCGCGAGCCCTCGGTGCCCTGTTGGAGATACCAGCTGCCGTGGTCGAGCCGCCCCGCGTTGACCAGGTAGCGCAGGCTCGCCGGGCCCGTGCGGGCGCCGAACCGCTTCTTGGCCTCCTGGAGCAGCGGCGCGAACCGGCGGTTGAAGCCGACCTGGAGCCGGTCGTTGCCGGACTCCTCCACCGCCGCGAGCACGCCGGACAGCTCGTCCTCGGTGAGCGCCAACGGCTTCTCCACGAACACGGTCTTGCCGGCCAGCAGTGCCTTTCGGGTCAGGTCGGCGTGCGAGCTGTGGCGGGTGACCACGAACACCGCGTCGATGGACTTGTCGCCGAGGACGGTGTCGAGGTCGGTGGTGGCGTGGGCGAAGCCGAACTTCCGCTGTGCGTTGGCCGCGGACAGCGCCGTCGTGGTGACGACGGTGGAGAGCTCGACGCCGTCGCGCGGTGCCAGGTGCGGCAGCAGCATCGACGTCGCGTAGTTGCCCGCGCCGATGAACGCGAGGCGCACCGGCGTCCCGGCGGCCCGGGCCGGACTCCGCTTCACGTTCACCGCGGGCACGGTGATCGCCGGGGCCTCCGCCTCGGCCTTCTCGGCCGCCTGCTCGGGGTAGCGGAACAGCACCGCCACGGCCTTCAAGTCGCCGTCCTTGAGGCGCTGGTACGTCTCGACGGCGTCATCGAAGTCGGCGATGTGGGAGACCAGCGGCTCCACGTCGACGCGGCCCCGGGCGACCAGGTCGAGGAAGCACGCCAGGTTGCGGCGCTCGGTCCAGCGCACATAGCCGATCGGGTAGTCCCGCCCTTCGAGCTCGTACTCCGGGTCGTAGCGCCCGGGGCCGTAGCTGCGCGAGAACCGGACGTCGAGTTCCTTCTCGTAGTACGCGTTCCAGGGCAGGTCCAGGCGGCACTTGCCGATGTCGACGACCCGGCCGCGGTCCCGGCAGAGCCGGGCGGCCAGCTCGACGGGCTGGTTGCTGCCGCCGCCCGCGGCCAGATACACCTGGTCCACGCCGTGGCCGCCGGTGAGCTCGGCGACGGCCGTCTCCACGGCCGCGGACGCCGGATCGCCGCAGGTCACGGCTCCCAGCCGCTCAGCGAGTTCGCAGCGCGCCGGGTCGGGGTCGGCGCCGACGACGCGGACTCCCGAGGCGGCGAGGAGCTGCACCACCAGCTGACCGATCAGCCCGAGGCCGATGACCAGTGCCACCTCGCCGAGCTGTGGCTCGCCCTGGCGGACGCCCTGCATCGCGATCGACCCGACGGTGCCGAAGGCGGCGTGCCGCGAGGCCAGGCCGTCCGGCACCGGGGCGTAGAGGTTCTTCGGCACCCAGTTCAGCTCGGCGTGCAGCGCGTGCTCGTTCCCGGCGCAGGCCACGAGGTCGCCGACCTTCACATCGTCGATGCCGGCGCCGACCTGCTCGACCACCCCGCACAGCGAGTAGCCCAGCGGTGTGTAGGAGTCCAGCTTGCCCATCACCTTGCGGTAGGTGGCGGGCACCCCGTTGGTGGCGACGCTCTGCATGACCTTGGCGACCTGGTCCGGGCGGGAGCGGGCCTTGCCCAGCATCGACATGCCGGCCTCGGACACCTTCATCAGCTCGGTCCCGGTGGATATCAGCGAGTAGGCGCTGCGGACCAGCACACCGCCCGGCTTGCACCCCGGCACCGGCACGTCGAGCACCGTCAGCTCGCCGCTCTTGTAGTTCTGTACAACCTGCTTCACACGAACTCCTCTGATTCCTAAGCCGTTAACCGAGTGCTCTGGCCGGACCCAGAGGTCGCGTCGCGATACCAGTACTCAAGGGTCAGCACATGCCACAGATGCTTGGAGAAGTCCCGCTGCCCGGCGGCGTCCTCGGCGGCCATGCGGGCCAGCGCGTCACGGCGCAGCAGCCCTGACCTGACCAGCTCGCCGTCATGGATCACCTCGCGCACCAGCGGTGCCAGATCCCGGCTCATCCAGGCCCGCAGCGGGGCGCTGAACAGGCCCTTGGGCCGGTAGACGATCTCCCGGGGCAGGATCGAGGTGGCGGCCTCCTTGAGGACGGCCTTGCCCTGCCGTCCCACGATCTTGCGATCACCGGGCACGGCGAACGCCGCCTTCACCACCTCGACGTCCACGTAGGGCACCCGCACCTCGGTCGACGCGGCCATGCTGGAGCGGTCCGTGTACGTGAGATTCAGACCCGGCAGGAACATCCGGGCGTCGCCCAGGCACATGCGGTTGACGAAGTCGTCCAGGTCGTTGTCCTCGTAGACGTCCGCGTGCTCGGTCAGCACGTCGTCCACCGTCCCGGCCAGGTCCGGAGCGACCAGGGCGAGCAACTCGTCCTGGTCGTACATGGTGTAGCTGCGCCGGAACGCGGTCTCCTCCGGCAGCTCGGCGAAGGACAGGAACCGCTTCGCGAAGCGCACCGACCGGTACCCCCGGCGGGCCGAGGCGACCGGCAGCCGGTCCACCACCCCGGACACCGCGCGCCGCAGGGGCCGCGGGACGCGCTGGTAGCGCAGTGCGATCAGGTTGGCCAGGTGCTTGCGGTACCCCGCGAACAGCTCGTCCGCACCCATCCCCGAGAGCATCACCTTGACCCCGGCCTCCCGGGCGGCCGAGCAGATCAGGAAGGTGTTGATCGCGGCGGGGTCGCCGATCGGCTCGTCCAGGGAGTACGTCATCTGCGGCAGCAGATCGAGCACGTTCGGGGCGATCTCGATCTCGTGCAGGTCGACACCGAACCGCGTCGCCACCTGCCGGGCGTAGCGCAGGTCGTCCGGCATCGCCTCGAACTTGGCGTCCTCGGCGCGGAACCCGATCGTGTAGGCGGAGATCCCGGGTTGGTGGCGGGCCGCCAGCGCGGTCAGATAGCTGGAGTCGAGACCGCCCGAGAGGAACGTCGCCACGGGTACGTCGGAGAGCAGATGGCGCCGGGTCGACTCCTCGACGATGGCGGCCAGGTCCGGCTGCTCGCCGGCCAGCGCGCGCTCCCGGCCCTCGGCGGCGACGTCCTTCAGGTTCCAGAACCGGCCGCGCTCCACCCGGCCGTCGGGCCGGATCCGCAGCCAGCTTCCCGGCGGCAGCTTCTCCGCCTCGCGGAACGCACACCGTGAGTCCGGCACCCAGTAGTACAGCAGCGAGGCCACCAGCGCCCCGTGGTCCACCTCCAGCGACCCGCCGGTCACGGCGGCGAGCGCCTTGAGCTCGGAGGCGAACACCAGACCCTCGCCGCGCCGCAGCAGGAACAGCGGCTTGATGCCGAGCTGGTCGCGGACGAGCACCAGTTCACCGGTCCGCTCGTCGAAGACCGCGAACACGAACATGCCGCGCAGCCGGGGCAGACAGTCCGTGCCCCAGCGCCGCCAGGCCTCCAGCAGCACCTCGGTGTCGGAGGTACCGCGGAAGCGCACCCCGGCCGCCGCCAGCTCGGCACGCAGCTCGGGCGCGTTGTACAGCTCGCCGTTGTACGTGAGGGCGAGGCTGTCCTTGACCATCGGCTGGGCGCCGGTCTCGGACAGGTCGATGATGGACAGCCGGCGGTGCCCGAGGTGCACCTCGCCGTCACCTGCGGGGTGGCTGTACCGGCCGGCCCCGTCCGGACCGCGGTGGGCGAGGGTCTCGGTGAGCCGGTCGGTCACGACCTTCCCGTCCGGCCATCGGTAAGTGCCTGCGATGCCACACATGTACTACCGCGCCTCCTGGTCGCTGTCCGGGACCCGCGTCGCCCATATCGGCTGCCGCTCCGTCCGCAGTTGGCCGTCCCCCACCGCCTTGACGGCGTGGGAGATGCCCCCGCCGTTCTGCCGGGCCTGCCGCTCGCTGTGGCCCCGCAGCGCGGTGTGCAGCCCGTCCCACAGCGTTCCGTCGGTCCGGTCACGCGGATCGGGGTCGATCAGCACTACACCGATCACCGGGATGCCCTGGTCCGCGAGCTGCCGCGCCACGGTGTGCAGCCATGCGGCGCTGCCGTGCCCGGCACGCACCACGAGCACGGTCCGGGTGCCGAGGTACTGGAGGTCGGTCCACGCCGTGCCGGGCGCGACCGAGCCGACGCCGAACCGGCGCCCCTCGTGCGACAGGTCCGCGGCGTCCTTGCCGCTGACCACGGTCGGGCCTCCCGGCTTCTGCCGGCGGCCTGCCAGCTGCGAGCCGGGCAGCGCGTCGACGATCACCACGGGCCCGTCCGGTGCCAGCGCATCGGCGAGCTCCAGGGCGAGCACGCGCGCGCTGCGCGCACAGCCCAGTTCCAGCAGCGACACCGGTTCCGCGGAGCCGCGTACGGTGCGGGCCAACGACGCGGTGAGCCGCTCGCGTGCCGCGCGGATCCGTCGGCGCCGCCACGGCCTGCCCGACCGGCGGGGCAGCTCCGCGATGACTGAGGCGCCGAGGTTCGCCGCGATCTCCCGGCGCAGTACGGGGCGGTCCGCCACCACCGTGCCGACCGCGGCCACCGCGAGCCCGAGGACGAGCCCGAGGACGAACCCGATCCCGGCGTTGGTGGCAGCGGCCTTGGGCAGGGAGTACCGCAGCGCGCGCGGGGCGTCCACGACCTGTGTGCCGGCGACGACCTTGGGCGTGCCGGTGCGCGCCTCCGCGGCGCGCTGGCCGAAGTCCGTGATCCGCGAGGTGAGTTCGGCCCGGCGGGCGAAGAGCGACTCCATGTTCGCCGACGCCTTGGGCCCGCTCTCCGCCGGTCCGTCGCCGATCGCCTTGTTGACCTGGGCGAGCTCGTCCCGCATGCGGTCACGCTGGTCGAGCAAGGACTTGGCCTCGGCCGTCGCGGCGTCCCGCATCCGCTTCACATGGTCCGCGACGAACGCGTCGGCCAGCGCCTTGGCCCGGGCCGTCGCCTCCGTGTCGCTGTCACCCGTCACGGTGATCTGCAGCAGGTTGTTGGTCAGGCCGGCACCCCGGTAGTCCCGCATGAAGTCTTCCGGTTTTTCCGGGGACTTGAGAGTGCGCAGCGCCTTTTCGGCGATCCGCGTGGTCCCCAGCAGTTCGACATCGGTGCGGATCAGCGTTCCGGTGTCGTTCGGCTGGTCCTCCTCGTGCGCGACCAGCACCTTGGTCACCGCGGTCGGGGGAGGCGGCATCAGGACCGCCACCGCCGCTCCGGCCAGCAGTCCCAGCAGTGCCATGGCGCTCCAGAGGCGGCGGCGCCTGCGCACCGACACCACCAGCGCCTGCAGATCAAGGAGCGGAGTGGAGGCCGACGACTCCGTGGTCGTGCTCGTCGTCACGCTCAACCTCCCGTCGCGGGGCCGCGCACCGCGAGAGCCGGAGTGGCCTCGTCGGCAGGACGTTCTGTGGATCGCGCGGGATGGACCCGGACCGGATCGGCGACGACGATGCCGACGACCTGATGTCCGCCGTCCGCACACGCCTCGGCGATACCGGCGAGTTCCTCCGCGGTCCAGCTGCCCGCGCTGAGGACGACCAGGGCACCGGCCTCGGTGTCACGGTCCGGCACGGTCGGCCGGTCCACCGAAACCTCCACCACCCGCAGCAGCGGATCGCTCTTGGCCTCGGTGACCAGCTGCCCGGCGGCCCGGCGGGCGATCTCGTCGCCGTCCGGTACGACGACCAGCAGCCGCCGGGGCGCGGTCAGCCGGCTCCGCAGGCGGGCGCACACCCGCCGGTAGCGGATCCGTCTGCCGGCCTCGTCGCCGGACCGCTGCGGGGTCGGTACGTCCCACCGGGTGTCGACGCCGAGGAGGCGGCGGATCCCGGCCCGTGGGCCACTGCCTTGCGGCCGGTGCGCGTGCCCTTCGGCGGGCACGTCGACGGTGCCGAGGAGCTCCGAGCCCAGCGCCGCGGCGATCTCCGGTTCGGTCCGCAGCCGGCGATTCATCCGTGCGGCGACGAGATGACCGACGACCGCGAGCAGGAAGGACAGCAGCGCCCCGGCGACGATGAGCTGAATCCGCGTCGGCGGCGCCGCGCCGGTCGGCCGGGCCGCCGGCCCCATGACGACCATGCTGGCCTTGTTGGCCGCGGGGTCGGCCTCGTCCAGCTTCTTCATGGCCTCCTGCAGCGACGTGCGCAGCTTTTCGAGCTCGGTGCGGGCCTGCACGCTCTCCACGGTCTGTCCCGGATCGGCCGCATCGGCCAGGTCGGTGATACGGCGGTTGGTCTCCGCGACCTTCTGCCGCAGCGCCTCGGCTCCCGTGGCCGCCTCGGAGTCGGTGCCGCCGCCCGCGATCCGCGCGGCGAAGCCGACGAACTGCTGGGCCGTCCGGTCGGCGAGCTGCTGCGCGCGCGCCGGGGTGTCGGCCGTACCCGCGATCTTGATGATGTTCCCGTCGGCGGCCGTCGCGCTCACCTGATCCCGTAGCTCGCTGCCGCTGACGCCGTTCCAGCCGAGCTTGGCGGCCACGCCGTCGACCACCGTCGAACTGGTCGCGATGTCGACCTGGGTCAGCAGCTCGCGCTCCTCCCACTGCCCGGGCAGCAGGACCGATGCCGACGCCGTGTACCGCGGCGGAAACACCACCGAGGCGCCGTAGCCGACGAGCGCGCCCACCACGGCGACGATGGCGAGAAGCCGCCACCGTCGACGGAGTATCCACCCGATCGTGACCAGGTGGATCGTGTCATCGCTCAACTGCGCTGCCTCTTCCCTGTGCGAACCGGGGCGCCCGCCGAGACCGCTTTACGGTCACGGCACGCGGCGGCGTAGGCGGCGAGCAGCGAGACTTGCGAGTTCCGCCAGGAAAGCGGTCCGCTGATCCGCTCCTGGCCGATCCTGCCCATCCGGGCCCGCTTCTCCGGATCGTCCAGCAGCAGCGTGATGAGCTTGGCGAACTCGGCCTCGTCGTTGGCGGGCGCGTAGACGGCGGCGTCACCGGCGGAGACGCGCGCCTCCTTCAGGTCGAACGAGACGATCGGCCGGCCCATCGCCATGTACTCCAGGACCTTGTTCATGGTCGACACGTCGTTGAGCGGATTGCGCGGGTCGGGGGAGAGGCACACGTCCGCGGTGGACAGGTAGCGCACCAGGTCGGCGTCCGGAATGCGCCCGGTGAACTGCACCTGCTCCGTGAGCCCGAGCTGCCGGGACAGCTCCACCATCGCGTCGAAGGCGTCGCCGGCGCCGACGAACACCGCGTGCCAGTCGGTCCGCCCGAACTCGTCGCGCAGTTTCGCGAGCGCCCGCAAGGCGTAGTCGACGCCGTCCTGCGGGCCCATGACGCCGAGATAGCACAGCAGATGAGGCTTGCCGCGCTTCAACTCCGGCTCGGGCGGCACCGGTTGGAACCGCTCGATCTGGGGCGCGCTGCGCACCACATAGACGTCCTCCGGCCGCTTGCCGCCACGGCTCACCGCGACGTCCCGGTAGCTCTCGTTCGTGGCGAGCACGATGTCCGCGGCGCGGTAGGTGCTCCGCTCCACCGCGCACACGCCGCGGTAGAGCAGGTCCTTGCCGCGGTCGAACCGGGAGAGGTACAGCTCCGGCACCAGGTCGTGCTGGTCGAAGACGAACCGGGCGCCGCGCCGCCGCAGCCACCGCGCCGCCAGGAACAGCAGGTCGGGCGGGTTGCAGGCGTGGACCACGTGCACCGGGCCGACCTTGCGGGCCAGCCGGGCCGTGTGCCAGAGCGCCGATCCGTACTCCCGCAGATAGCCGGCCGGCCCTCCGGTGGCCGCGCGCAACGGGTAGCGGTGGATCCGCACCCCGTCGATCACTGCCTCCGGCTCCGTGTCCCGCTTCTCCCCCCGCGGACAGATGACGTGTACGTCCCAGCCCGCGTCGCGCAGTGTCGTGCACTCCTGCCACACCCGCCGGTCGAACGGCACCGACAGGTTCTCCACCAGGATCAGCGCGCGCCGCCCCGACCCGTCACCACTGATTGCGTTACCAAGCAAGGCCCACGTACCCCGGTTCGGTCCGGCGCGTCTCGGCGTCGGGAAGGCGGATGAGGTCGACTATCACCGGGCCGTCGGCGCCGCCATGGGGCAGCGCCGAGAGAACGGCCGGATCCCTGGTCCCGACCAGGCAGACCTCGGCGTGCTCAAGCACCTCGTCCACGGAATCCGCGAGCAGCTGCGCGAGATGCGGCAGCCGCGTCTCGATGTACTCGCGGTTCGCGCCGAGCAGCCGGGAGAGGCTCACATTGGCGTCATAGATCTTGAGGTCGTACCCCTTGCCGAAGAGCCGCTCCGCCAGCTCGACCAGCGGGCTCTCGCGGAGGTCGTCGGTGCCGGGTTTGAAGGACAGCCCGAACAGTCCCGCCCGGCGCTTGCCGGTGCGCTCGACCAGCTCCACCGCGCGTTGCAGATGGTCGGAGTTGGAGGGCAGCACATGGGAGAGGATGGGCACCGAGACATCGGCCCGCTGCGCCGCGTGGACCAGGCTGCGCAGGTCCTTGGGCAGGCAGGAGCCGCCGAAGGCGAAGCCGGGCCGCAGATAGGCGGGGCTGATGTTCAGCTTGCGGTCGGCCAGGAACACGTCCATCACCTGGTGCGAGTCCACCCCGAGCGCCTGGCACACCGCGCCCAGCTCGTTCGCGAAGCCGATCTTGAGGCCGTGGAAGGCGTTGTCCGCGTACTTGATCGCCTCGGCCGTCGGGACCGGCACCCGGAACACCTCGCCGGGCAGGCCGTCGTACAGCGCCAGCACCGCGTCGCCGCTCGCCCGGTCGAGCTCGCCGATGACGGTCTTGGGCGGGTCGAAGAAGTCCCGCACGCTCGTGCCCTCGCGCAGGAACTCCGGGTTGACCGCGACCCCGACGTCCACCCCGGCCGTGCCGCCGACGTACTTCTCCAGGATCGGCACCAGCAGGTTCAGACAGGTGCCCGGGAGCATGGTGCTGCGGAACACGACCGTGTGCCGCCCGCCCCGCTCGGCGAGCGCGGCACCGATCTCCTCGGTGACCCGCTCCAAGTAGGTGGTGCACAGGCTGCCGTTGGGCTCCGACGGTGTGCCCACGCAGACCAGCGACACCTCGCTGTCCATGATCGCCTCACGGACATCACGGGTGGCTCTTAATGCCCCGGTCCGTACGACGTCGGCTATGAGCTCGCCGATCCGCTCCTCGACCACCGGGGCCTTGCCGTCGTTGACCAGGTCGACCTTCACCTGGTTGACGTCCACCCCGATGACCTCGTGACCCATGCTGGCCAGGCACGCGGCCGACACACAGCCCACGTAGCCGAGCCCGAAAACGCTGACTCTCATGACCCGTTCCTCCCCCCACGCAGGCCCTTGTGGCCTGCGTTGCGCGCGCCCCCCGGACGCCGTCCCCCGTGCATCAGTAGGCCCCCTGCCCGTGCAGCACCGCACGCAGCGTCTTCCACAAGATCACTGTGTCCAGGGCGAGCGACCAGTCCTCCACGTATCGCAGGTCCAGCCGGACCGCCTCCTCCCACGGCAGGTCGCTGCGTCCGCTGATCTGCCACAGGCCGGTGAGCCCGGGCTTGACCAGCAGCCGCCGCCGGATGTCAGGGCCGTACGCCGCGGACTCCTCCGGCAGTGGAGGCCGCGGACCGACGAGCGACATCGATCCGGTGAGTACGTTGAAAAGCTGCGGGAGTTCGTCGATCGAGTACCGGCGCAGCACGGCTCCCACCCGGGTCACCCGCGGATCCCGGCGGAGCTTGAACAGCAGCCCCGCACCTTCGTTGCGGTCGGCCAGCGCGGCACGTGCCCCGTGGGCCCCGTCGACCATCGTGCGGAACTTGTAGATGGTGAACTCGCGGCCGTCCTTGCCGACCCTTTGCTGGCGGTAGAACGCCCGGCCCGGACTGTCCACCACCACGAGCAGTCCGACCAGCAGCATCAGCGGCGCGAACAGCATCAGCAGGATCGCTGAGCCCAACCGGTCGACGACTGCCTTTATCGCCCGGCGCCCTCCGGTGAAGGTCGGCATGCTGACCCGCAGGAGCGGTATCCCGAGCACCGCGTCGACGTGCAGTCGCGGTCCCGCCACCTCCATCAGCACGGGAGCCACGACCATTTCGGCGTCGCTGCCTTCGAGGTTCCACGCCAGTCGCTGCAGCCGGTCCGGTGTCCAGTGCGGGTCCGGTGTGACCGCGACGACACGGTAGCCGTCGTGCTCGACGTACTTGGCGACGTCCGTCAGCCGGCCGACGACCGGCACTCCGTCCAGTTGGTCGCCGTCGAGCCCGCGACCGTCCGTCGTGCACACTCCGTCCACCCGCCAGCCGAGGTGCGGGAACTTGCGGGTTCGGCTTATCAGGTCGCGCACGGTGTCCGGGCTTCCGGCAGCCAGGACCGGTCTAAGACACCGCCCTTCGTTCCGCCGTTTGTGCAGTCCGAGGCGGAGGACATAACGCGCGGTCATGGTGACGAGTGCGATCGCGGGGATCGCGACGAAGATCCAGAGCTTGATGTTGCGTGAGGTGAGGGCGATCCCGCCGAGTGCGAGTACGACGGTCGCCGTGAACAGTGAGCGTCCGAGCCGACGGAATTCCTCGGCCCCCTGGCCGAGCACGGCCGGAGCCCACGAGCGGCTCACCGCAAGCGAACCCAGCACCAGCAGCTCGGTGCCGAAGGCGAGTATTCCCCACTTCTCGTGCCAGTTGGCCGCGTCCCGGGCCCCGAAGAAGTTGCCGATCGCCGCCACCACCAGGGCGGTGGCCACCGTGTCGCTGATGATCACGGTACGGCGGTACCGCTGTTCCCAGTCGCTCGCGGGCTGGCTGATCGCCCCGTTCGCCAGACGCCCGCGCGCCGACGGAAACGGGCTGACTAATCCCCCTTGCCGCACAGAACCCCCCAGGTTCCAGTGGTTCGGCGTGACCGCCCAACCCTGCCTCTCCCCTCGGAAGGCACCCCACGCCCCCCGTGCCGCGCTGTTCCTCCCCTCGGGAGGCCCCCGCCTCCCGCGCATGACATCCCGGCTGTTTGAGCGCTGCTTGAACCCACCCTGGCGGCAGCGGACTGGCGTGTCCTGCCGGCCTGTCGAAGAGCGCGCGAGCCCGTCTGAACCTTGAGTGCTCCCCGCACCCAAAAGCCCCCTCACGGGCCTCAAGAACGTGTCCGATCAGCTGAAGCACGGTCAATCTAGACCATCGGGGCCCAGTGTGTAGAGGGGATGTGTGTAATTTGTGTTCAAGCTTTGAGTCGGCACCCAAAGGCCGGTAAACCCGCTATAGGCGCCTTCTCGCCACTGCGCGCTCCAGCAGCTCATCCGGCCCTCCCGTGTGCGGCTTCTGCACACTCAGAAGATCCTGCACGCCTTGCGGAGCGTCTCGGCTACGTCCCACCGCCCCGTCCGGCCCGGCGCCAGGATCACGAAGCCGCCGGCGAAGATCTCGACGGCGGCGCCGGACGCGTCGTCGGTCAGGGTCGCGCGGCCGGAAATGATCCCGGGTAGCCGCCTCGCGGGGGGTGCCCGGGCCGGTCAGTGGATGGCTTGTTCGTGGCCCCGATCCAGCGGAAGGGGTTCGGTCTCCCACTGCGGGAAGGCGTGGTTGACGACCGCCAGCCGGTTCAGTTCGTCGTCGCGGCGAGGTTGCTGGTGGCCACGCCGTCACCGACGTAGGGGCCTGCCCTCAAGTCGCCTGAGTTGTGCCGGGGTTCGGCGGTGGCGTTGGAGGCGTTCGGGGAGTGGTGTGCGGTAGTCGGGGAGCAGAGCCTGGGCTCGGAACGCCGATTTGAGGAAGGTGCGGACGGCGCGTTCGCGGCGGGGGGTCATCCAGCCGATGCGGTGGAGTCGGCAGACGCGTTCACCGGCGAGGTAGCGGGTCACGTCCCTGCCGAACGGCCGTAAGGGCGCGGGGAACCAGCGCTCCGCGAAGAAGTCCATCATCGCGGTGGCCACCCGGTGACCGGACTCCGTCTGCTCGTAGGGCCGGGCGTCGAACTTCGCGCCGAACTCGGTCATCGCGTTCCAGTCCTCGGGGAACGCCTCGTCGGCCAGGGGGCCGGAGGTGCGCCGCAGGAGGCGGAAGAGCGCGTGGGCCCAGTGATGCCAGGCAATCTTCATGGGCTCGCTCGTGCCGGGCAGACCAAGCGAGGTCTGCAGCCGGTCGCCGGACGTGGCCAGCAGGACCAGCGGATAGACGAAGTCGTCGGTGTCGTCGAGGTTGCCCGGCAGGTGCGGGGTGCTGCGGTCGACGGCTCGGTGGATGCGGTTCAGTCGCTCGGCCGCCTTGCGTCCCGCCGGGCTGGACAGGCCGTCCACCATCCAGGCGGTCAGGAAGTCGTTGCCGTCCTGGAAGCGTCTGTGGGGTCGCGTCTCCAGTTTCGCGGTGTGGGCCAGGGTGGCGGCCGTCGCGCTCGGCTGCATCATGCGCATGGTGCCCGGATAGATCATCATCGCGAGGCCGAACTCCGGGACGCGATGGCCGACGTAAAGGGAGATCATCCGCTCCCAGTCCTTCTCCGGGTCCATTCGGGCCAGTTCGCGGTCCACCCACTTGTACCCACGGCGCAATGTCGGTTCCTTCGGTCTCGTAGCCCTGTGGGTAGAGGACGCGCGGCTTTCCGCTTTCCGATGCGACGGCCTCACGTGGTGTGCGTCACAGTTGAATGGTCGCCAAGTGCGTTTCGAGACACGGGAGTTGAGGGCAACCGGGCCTGAACTGCTTGGCTAAGCTCGTGCCCTTCGCAGCGGACCCTCGCCGGTCGGTACCAGTTGCACGAGGTCCTGGGCAGAGGCGGCATGGGTACGGTCTGGCGCGCCCACGACCAACTGCTGGACCGTCCGGTCGCCGCCAAGGAGCTGCACATCCTCACCCCGGGCGACGAGGAGCACCGCACACGGCAGCGCCGGGCGGTCCGCGGGCCCGTGCCGTCGCCCGGGTGCCCCACCCGCATGTGGTGCCAGTCGGCGACCGGCTGGCAGCCGGTGACCGGCGTGTCCGTGCAGCGGGGAGACCGGGTCACCGTGCGGTTCGTCGCGGGAGAATGGAGGGCCGCCAACGCGAACATGGCCATGACCGGGCCGGCCGGATACGACGAGCAAACCGACAAGACGCTTGAGGCCGCGAAGGACTGCAAGGTCAAACCGTGGGCACCGTTCGGCACGCTGCTGGCCGTCCTCGCAGGCGTCAAGAACGCCCCTGTTCACACCGTCGGACGAGAGCTCAACTTCCGCGCCGCCGGAAGCGGCACCCTTCAACTCGGTATGAACGACACCGCCGGATACTGCTCCCAGGACAACAGGGGCACGCTGACCGTGCGGGTGAGCGTGAAGCGCCCGAACTGAGCGCCGGGGCGAGGGGCGTCCGCCGTCGCGTCGAGCCCTCTGGCGCACCGTCAGGTCGATGTCATGTTCTGCGTGCCGATGACCGACAGCAGCTCCAGTTGGGCGGCGCCCTCGGTGCCGGGTGGGGCGTCGAACCACAGCAGGCGCTGGCGGCCGTCCTCGCTGAACAGGCTGTGGCAGTCCAGTTCGATGACACCCATGGTGGGGTGGACGATGCGTTTGTGGTCGGCCCGGCGCACCGCCACGTCCCGGGTGTCCCACAGGGCGGTGAACTCCGGGCTGCTGCGCCGCAGTACGGCCACCAGACGGGTGATCTCGGGGTCGCGGCCGCGGCGGGCGGCGGCTGCCCGGAGGTCGGCGACGAAGACCTGGGAGTGGTGTGCGTGGTCCTCGGGGGGATAGATGTCCCGGGACGCGGGGTCGGTGAACCAGCGGTGGACGAGGCCGGCCGTCGGGCCGCGCCGGGGCGGGGGTGGTCCGATGAGTGCGGTGGCCAGGGTGTTCTGGGCCAGCGTCTCGTGCAGGTCCGTGTTCACCAGGGCGGGTGTGGTGGTGAGCCGGTCGAGCAGGGCGAGCAGGCCGGGTTCGACAAGGGTGGCCGGGCCGCGTGCGGCGGACGGCAGGCGCCGGTCGGCCAGATGGAAGAGGTGGTCGCGTTCGTCACTGGTCAGTCGTAGTGCCCGGGCGAGGGCGGCCAGGGTCTGGTCGGAGGGCTGGACGCCGCTGCCGCGTTCCAACTCCGTGTAGTAGTCCGTGGACAGACCGGCCAGTTGTGCCACCTCCTCGCGCCGCAGGCCGGGCACGCGACGCCTGGGCCCGGCGATCAGCCCGACGTCGGCCGGCCGGACGCGGGCGCGTCGGGACTTGAGGAACGCGGCGAGTTCGGGAAGGTCCATCCGCCCATCGTGACCCGGCCGCACTTGCGGAGCCAGGGGGTGGCGCCCCCAGGGTCGGCACAGCCCTGGCAGACCACGAGCCACTCATCGACCGTGGTCTGCGTAACTCATCGTCAGAAGGAGCTACCAGTCATGCCGTTCGCCAACTTCAAGATCCCCGCCGGGACCCTCACCACCGAGCAGAAGCAGCAGATCATCACCGCCGCCACCGAGTTGTACGTGGACATCTACGGTGAACGCGCCCGCGCCACCACCCTGGTGCTCGTCGAGGAGGTGCATGACGGCGGCTGGGGCATCGGCGGCGACGTCCTGACGCTCGCCAAACTCCAGCAGACGCCGGGTAGGTGACGGGCGCTCCGGGCCTGGGCGCCGGATGTGACCCGCGACAGAACCGGCCGACGGGCCGACCGGCAGTCATCGAATCCGGCGTCGGGCCAGATGCCCGAGCAGGAGCTCGGTGAGGCGTTCAGGGGTCCGCAGAGGCAGGTAGTGGTCGGCGTCGGGGATCATCTCGCCACCAGTGCCGGGAATGTCGGCGATGAGCCGTTTCGCGATCGCGCCGATCTCGGGGTGATCCCGGTCGCCGTGGATGACCAGCGTCGGTGCGGTGATGTCGCCGAGTCGGGCTTCGGCGTCGTGGTTGGGGGAGGGCGCGAGGTACTCCTCGCTCACGATGCGCCGGCGTGCGTTGTCCAGCACCATCGCTTCGATCAGCTCTCCTCCAGGCGCCGTACGGCCCATGGACGCCCAGACCGACAGCTCAAGTGCGGCCAGAGCGGCAGCGTCCCGCTCGCGACGGGCCGCGGCATAGGCCACCGACTCGGGATCCTCCGGCCACAGATGACCGCTCACCGAGGCGCCGACCAAGCCCAGCGCGCCGACCCTGCCGGGATGCGTGAGGGCGAAGTCCAGCGAGGTCTCCCCACCCATGCTCAGTCCGACCAGCGCCGCCCGGCGCAGCCCGAAGTGGTCAAGTACGGCCCGCAGATCCTCGACATCGCTGAACGGCCGCTCCGGAGCCGTGGAGCGGCCCAGGCCCCGGGCGTCGTAGCGAATCACGTCATGATGACGCGCCAGCTCGGGGACGATGGCATCCCACAGACGGGAGTCCATACCGGCGCCGTGCAGCAGCACCACCGGGCTGCCGGTTCCGCTGCGCTCGGCCCACAGCATGCCGCCGCCGGGAGCGGGCAGGCGGATCTCGTGTACGGCCGGGACGGCGGCGGGGCCGGTGTTCGGGCTCATGCCGCGATCATTGCAGAGCACTTGAGCCGCAAGCCCCGCCGTTCGGCGTCATGGCCGGTTGCCGTCTGTGCACGGTCGTGTGAACGCCCATAAGCTCTGCGACCTCCGTGGTCTGGGGGGTCCAGTGAACGGTCTCCGTGCGGTCATTGTCGGACTTGTCATCGCGTGTGCCTCGGTGGTGTCTCCGGCCGCGGCTGTGACACCGAGCTGGTCGGCGCTTCCGGTGCCCGCGGCGGCCCAGCCGGTGACCGTGTCCGATCTCGCCGCTCGCGGGCCGGGCGAGGCGTGGGCGACCGGGTACGAGCAGGCCGCCGATGGACTGCGGCCGATGCTCTACCGGTGGGACGGGACGGCGTGGCGCCGGGACACGACCTTTCCCGGCGCCGGTGAGGTGGGCTGGCTCGGGAAAGCGCAGTTCGTCGGCGAAGAGGTGTGGATCTTCCACAACCGCGCGGGGGCGGGGGAGATCCTGCGCCGGTCGGCGGGCGGGTGGAGTACCGTCCCGCTGCCGCAGACCCTCTGGACCTACCAGGACTTCACCGCGGTACCGGGTGCCGCATGGGTGGTCGGTGAGGACGACACCGGACTGAAGGTGTTGCACTACGACGGTTCCGGCTGGACCGCACAGTCCGCCCCGGACGGCGTGCTGTTCCTGATGGGGGTCACCGCGCGTACCGCCACCGACGCCTGGGCCTGGGCGGACACCAGCACCGGAACCACCGTCCTGCGCTGGGACGGCACGGTATGGCGGGACGCCAACGTGCCGTTGCCGCCGAACAGCAACGTGCACACGATCCTGCTCGAACCGTCCGGCCGCGTCACGATCGGCGGCAGCCAGTACACGGACGGCGTGGCCGGCACCTACCTCATGACCTGGAACGGGCACGGGGCCTGGCGCACCACCCACCCGCCACTCGGCGACACCTACACCGAGGCCATGGTGCGCGGCCCGGACGGCGCGCTGTGGCTGCCGGTGCGCAGCGACCGCGCGTTCCAGTCGAAGTACGCGCGGGTGGACGGTTCCCGCACCGCCTTCTCCTACGGCCCGGAGCGCACGAACGCGATCGACGTCAAACCGCGTGCACTGACCAGGGCCGGGTTCTCCCTGCTGTCCTTCGGGACCGTCGAGATCTACGGCTCGAAACCGAACCTGATGAGCGAACGGCTGGGAGGCTGACCATGGCACGCAGACTTCTCGTCGCGGCCCTCGCCGTCGCCATGACCCTCGTGACGATGATGAGCTCGGCCGCGGCGGACGCCCCGTCCTGGCAGCACGTACCGGTCCCGGCACAGGTACGCCCTCAGGCCGGGCTGAACGAGGCGGTGGCGCTCGGGCCGGACCGGGCGTGGGCGGTGGGTGCCGACGCCGTCGGCCGCGAGGCGCCGGGCTTCCCGCTGGTCCTGCGCTGGAACGGAACCGAGTGGCAGCGCCAGAGCCTGACCGGGATCGGCTGGCAGGGAGAGCTGCTGTCCATCGCCGCGACCGCACCGACCGCGGTGTGGGCGGTCGGCCGCGATTCGGCGGGCGGCGCGCACCTGCTCCGTTTCGACGGCATCGCCTGGTCCGAGAGCCGGTCGCCGAGCGGTGTCGTACTGACCAAGGTCGTCGCCGGCGGCGGTGAGACCTGGCTGATCGGTTCGCGGGACGGCACGCAGGTGTTGCTGCGCCGGGACGGGCGCGGCTGGCAGGACGTGCCGGCGCCGGCCGGAGCCGTGTACGGCCTGCACATCCTGGCGGCCGACGACGTCTGGGCCGCGGGCGCCACCGGCTCGGGTGCGGCCGTGTCGCACTGGAACGGGCAGGCGTGGCAGCAGACGATCGTGGACGGGTTCCCGCGGTCGGCCGTGGGCAGTGTGCTGGCGGTTTCGCCGACGGAGGTGTGGGCGGGCGGCACGGCCGGATTCGTCGGGGGCCCGCCGGGGCGGCCGATTCCGCCACTGCTGGTCCGCTGGGACGGGCAGGCGTGGAGCAGGGTGACCGTGCCCGCCGACTTCGGCTCGATCAGCTCGCTGACGCCCGGCACGTCCGGCGCGCTGTCCTGGGTCTCGGTGACCGGCTCGCTGAAGTGGGGCCCGCCGGGCAGCACTCCGCCGCTCGTCCCCGGACCGGAGTTCCTCGCCTGGAACGGACAGTCGTTCACCGAGTACAGCGAACCGGCGGTCGCCGGGGAGGGCCGCTCCCGGGTGCTGCGCCTCGCGCCGGTACCGGGCACGGCAACGGTGTGGTCGGTCGGCCGCGCCGACGGCCCCGAGGGCACCTTCGCACCCCGCATCCTGCGGTTCGACTGAGTACCCCCGGCGCCGCGGCATCGCCGGTCCACCTTCCAGGAGGGGATCACCCGAGAACCTCACCGGCGTAGAAGGCGTAGCGGGCGTAGAGGGTGTAGACGGCGGCGCCCCGAACAGCTCCTACAGGCCGAACAGGCTCGCCGCGTTGTCGTGGCACACGGCCCGCAGCCACTCCTGTCCGAGTCCCAGGCGTTCCAGGGCGTGGAGCTGGTGCAAGTAGGGATAGGGGATGTTGGGGAAGTCGGAGCCGAGCAGGATGCGGTCACCGAGGTCGGCAAGGCGCGGCAGGTCCCGGCGCGGGAACGGCACGAGCTCTTCGGTGAAGTCGGTGAACGCCATCGTCGTGTCGAGGCGTACCTCGTCGTATCGCTCGGCGAGATCGAGGAACTCCGTGTACTCCGGCATGCCCATATGCGCGACGATCAGCCGCAGTCCCGGATGGCGGGCCAGCACCCTCGCGATGGGCTCGGGACCGGTGTGCTTGCCGGGCGCGGGCCCGGAGCCGCAGTGCATCACCACGGGGATCCCGGCCTCGGCCAGCAGCCCCCAAGCCCGCTGGAGCTGCCTGTCGGCCGGGTCGTAGGCTCCCACCTGCACATGGGCCTTGAACACCCGCGCCCCTGCTTCGACGGCCTCGCGGACGTACGTCTCGACGTCCGGCTCGGGGTGGAGCGTGGCCGTGTGCAGGCAGTCGGGGGTGCGGCGGGCGAAGTCGGCCGCCCATGCGTTCAGCCACCTGGCCATGCCGGGCTTGTGGGGGTAGAGCATCGAGGTGAAGGCCCGCACCCCGAACTCCCGCAGCAGAGCCGTCCGCTCCGCCTCCTCCCTCCGGTAGGTGATCGGCCACGTCAGCCCGCCGATCAGCGGCCCGTTGGTGTCGAAGTACTCCCACACCTTGTGCAGGACACGCTCCGGCATGAAGTGGGTGTGGACGTCGATCAGCCCGGGAAGACCGAGCCCGCCCCAGAAGCGACGTATCTCACCGGCCTCCTCGCCGAAGTCCGT
>JABFVM010000365.1 GCA_013362785.1 Streptomyces sp.
TGGCACGCCACCTGCGCCTCCCCACCCCCGCCGAGCACCCCCGGATCCTCCCCCCGGCACGCGTCGGCCACCCCCGCCCGTTCCGCCTCCCCACTCGCCAGCACCTGGCACCGGGCATGAAACCGGCACCCGGACGGAATGCGGGACGGGTCCGGAGGCTCACCGCTCAGAACCACCGGGGCTCCCGGCGCCTCCGGCAGGACCGATAGCAGCGCCTGGGTGTACGGATGTCGAGGCGCTGTCAACACCTGCTCCACATCCCCCGTCTCCACGATCCGGCCCAGGTACATCACCGCCACCCGGTCCGCGATGTTCCACGCCAGGCCCAGGTCGTGGGTCACCACCAGGGCGGAGAGACCGAGGTCGGTGCGCAGGCGTAGGAGCAGGGCGAGGATCTCGCCGCGTACGGAGGCGTCCAGGGAGGCCACCGGCTCGTCGGCGACCAGGAGTTCGGGTTCGAGGACCAACGCGCCCGCGATGACCACGCGTTGGCGCTGGCCGCCGGACAGTTCGTGCGAGTAGCGCAGGAAGAAGCGCTCGGGGGGCCGCAGCCCGGCCCGGGACAGGGCCTCCGCGACGGCCGTGCGCTCGTCGCCGCCGTAGCCGTGGATCCGCAGGCCCTCCGCCACCGCGTCGTACACCGTGTGCCGTGGGTTCAGCGAACCCGTCGGGTCCTGGAGGACCAGCTGGACGCGCCGCCGGTACGCCTTCAGGGCCCGTGCGGAGTAGCGCAGCCGCTCGCCGTCGAAGACGACCCGCCCTTCCGTCGGCGGCACCAGCCCGAGCAGCGCCCGCGCCAGCGTCGTCTTGCCGCAGCCCGACTCGCCGACCAGCGCCACGATCTCCCCGGCGCCGATGTCGAGCTCGACGCCGTCCACGGCACGGGCGGGCGGGGCGCCGTGCCGGCCGGGGTAGGTCACGTGCAGGCCCTGTGCGCTCAAGAGGTTCATGCCCCGCTCCTCGCGTCCGACGTCCCCGACCCCGTCCCCATCCCCACATGCACGCACGCCGCCTGTCGGTCCTCGTCGGCCTCGCGCAGTTCCTGGTCGTCCACTGTGCAAGAGTCCAGGGCGACCGGGCAGCGCGGGTGGAAGGCGCAGCCGGAGGGGACCGAGGACGGGTCCGGTGGGTCGCCGGGGAGGCCGCGCGGGGCGAAGCGGGACGCCGGGTCGCCGATTCTCGGGAAGGCCTCCGACAGGGCCTTGCCGTAGGGGTGCCGGGCGTCCTCGTAGACCTGCCGCGCCGGGCCCTCCTCGATCACCCGGCCCGCGTACATCACCGCCAGGCGGTCGCAGGTGTCGGCGAGGACCGCGAGGTCGTGGCTGATCGCGATCAGGCCCAGGTCCTGGTCCGTCACGAGCTGTTCGATCAGACGGAGGATCTGGGCCTGGATCATCACGTCCAGCGCGGTGGTCGGCTCGTCGGCGATCACGAGGCGTGGGTCGCAGGCCAGCGCCATGGCGATCATGACGCGTTGGCGCTGGCCGCCGGAGAGTTCGTGCGGGTACGCCGTCGCCCGTGCCGCCGGGAGGCCCACCTGCTCCAGGAGTTCGCCCGCTTTCCTCTTCGCGCCCGCCTGCGTCGCCTTCTTGTGCAGCAGGATCGGCTCCGCGATCTGGTCCCCGACCCGGTGGACGGCGTTGAGCGAGTGCATCGCGCCCTGGAAGACGATGGACGCCCCGGCCCAGCGCACCGCCCGTACCCGGCCCCACTTCATGGTGAGGATGTCCTCGCCGTCCAGCAGCACCTCCCCGCCGATCCGCGTCCCCGCCGGCAGCAGCCGTAGCAGGGCGAGGGCGAGGGTGGACTTGCCGCAGCCCGACTCGCCCGCGATGCCCAGCTTCTGCCCGGCCGCCAGCGTCAGGTCGACGCCCCGTACCGCGGCCGCGCCCCCCGGATAGGTCACCGTGAGGTTTCTGACGTCGAGCAGGCTCAAGATGTCACCCCCGGTGTTGGGTTGCGGGCGGTCTTCGTGTGCCCGGCAGCGGCAGCGGCACCGACGCCGTCCGGAGGGGGCACCCGCGCGGTCCGTACCCTCAGGAGCATCAACGGGCCACCCCCAGCCGAAGCGACGCCGTCCGGACGGGGCACCCGCGCGGTCCGTACCCTCAGGAGCATCAACGGGCCGCCCCCAGCCGAAGCGGCGCCGTCCGGACCGGTCACCCGCAGGGTCCGTACCTCCAGCGGCATCAACGGGCCACCCCCAGCCGAGGGTTGAGGACCGACTCCACCGCACGCCCGCACAGCGTGAACGCCAGCGCCACCACCGCGATCGCGATGCCCGGCGGCACCAGGTACCACCACATCCCGGAGCTGACCGCCCCCGCCTCCCGCGCGTCCTGGAGCAGCCCGCCCCACGACACCACGGTCGGGTCGCCGAGGCCCAGGAAGGCGAGCGTCGCCTCGGCGAGGATGGAGGACGAGATCATCAGTGTCGTCTGGGCGAGGACCAGGGGCATGACGTTGGGCAGGACGTGCCGGCTCATGATGTGCCAGTGGCCGCCGCCGAGCGCCGTCGCCCGTTCGATGTACGGCCGTGACTCCACCGCCAGCGTCTGCGCCCGCACCAGCCGGGCCGTGGTCGGCCAGGAGGTCACGCCGATCGCCAGCACGACCGTGCCCAGCGAGCGGGACATCACGGTGGCCAGGGCGATGGCGAGGACCAGGGTCGGCATCACCAGGAACCAGTCGGTGACCCGCATCAGCACGGTGGCGTACGCCCCCTTGAAGTGCCCCGCGGTGATCCCGACCAG
>JABFVM010000372.1 GCA_013362785.1 Streptomyces sp.
GGACATCATGAGCGAGGACTGGGGGGCCAACAACGACCTCCTCGGCTGGCACAAGTGGAAGCTGGGCTGGCTGGACGCGGCCCAGGTGCGGTGCGCGACCGGATCCGGCAGCACCGAGTACGCCCTGACGCCGCTCGCCCGCGAGGGCGGCCCGAAGCTGGTGTTCGTACCGCTGGACCACCGCTCCGGGTACGCCGTCGAACTGCGGACCCGCGAGGGCAACGACGAGTCCGTGTGCCGCCCCGGCGTACTGGTCTACAAGGTCGACGCGGACGTGGACACCGGGATGGGGCCGATGAAGGTCCACGACGCCAAGCAGGACAGCGGCGGCTGCACCCGCAGCCCCAACGTCCACGCCGAACTGTCCGACGCGGCGTTCGTGCCGGGCGAGGAATTCCGGGACGAGAAGCGGGGGGTGCGGGTCGCGGTGCTGGAGGCGGACATCACGGGGAGTTATCGGGTGCGGGTGACTCGGGAGTAGGGGTGGGGAGGAGCATCTGGCGGACGCCGGGATCAGGGGTGATGAGGCCCGGGGCAGGTGTCGGGAGCAGGGGTGATGAGGCCCGGGGCAGGTGTCGGGAGCAGGGGTGATGAGGCCCGGGGCAGGTGTCGGGAGCAGGGGTGATGAGGCCTGGGGCAGGTGTCGGGAGCAGGGGTGGGGAGGGCCGGGCAGGCGGAGGGGCGCCGTGCGCGGGCGTGGCGCGGATTACGGTTAGGGCCGGACAGGCCCTCGGCCTGCTGCGAACGCCGTACCGGAGAGCCGATGCCCGCGAAGACGACCCTGGACGCCCCTGCCGTACCGGCGGAGGCGGTGACGCCGTTGATCCGCGGTGTCGTGGTGCTGTGGCGGCTCACGGAGGCCGGCGGGACGCTGAGCGCGAGCGCGCTGGAGCGGGCCACCGGGCTGGCCCGCTCCACGGTGGACCGGATCGCCTCCACGCTGGCCCGCATGGGCTACGTCCGGCTCGACGGCCGTGACGTGGTGCTGGCACCCCGCGTGATGGAACTCGGCAACGCCTGTCTGGCCGCCCTGGGCCTGCCCTCCCTCCTCGCCTCCCACGCCGACGCGCTCGCCGACGAGTTGGACGAGTCGGTGTCGCTGGCGGTCGGCGACCGCGACGGCATCCGCTTCATCCACCAGGCCACCCGCCGCCGCGCGATGTCCCTCAGCTTCCGCATCGGCGATCTGCTCCCGGCCGAACGCACCGCGCCGGGCCCGCTGTTCGCGACGGAGTGGACGGACGCCCGGTGGCAGACCTGGCGCGAACGCCGGGCGGCGGACCCGGAGGACCGGGACTTCCCGGCCGTACCGCCGCGCCGGCACACGTCGTCCGACGAGGACTTCGTACGCCGTGCGGCGCGGGCGCGGGCCGACGGGTGGGCGCTGGACGACCAGTTGATCGAGCCGGGGCTGGTCGCGGTGTCCGTACCGGTACGGGATCCCCGGGCGGGCGGCCGTATCGCCTGCGTCGCGAGCGTGGTCAGCCACACCAGCCGGCACACGGCCGCGCGGCTGCGCGACACGCTCCTCCCCCGGCTGCGGTCGGCCGTGGCGGACATGGAACGCGAGCTGCGCGAGGCCCCGCAGCCGCGCCCCGGCCGGGCTCCGGCGGGCCTCGCGACCTGGACGGGCGCCTCCAAGCAGGAACTGGGCAGGGAGTTCGTCGAGTCGCTGGCGCGCGGGCTCACCGTACTGACCGCGTTCGGCGAGGGACGGGCCGAACTGACGCTGACGGACGTCGCCCAGGCGACGGGACTCTCGCGCGCCACGGCACGCCGGGCGCTCATCACCTACGAGTATCTGGGCCTGGTACGCCCGTCGGGGAACCGGGGTTTCGCGCTCACCCCGCGCGTCCTGTCGCTGGGCTTCCCGCCCCTGTCCCGCACCTCCCTGGACCGCATCGCGACCCCGCACCTCGCCGAACTGGCGGACCGCGTCCACGAGTCGGCCTCGCTGGCGGTGCTGACGCCTTCGGGCGACGAGATCCAGTACACCGCCCGCGCCGCCACCAGCCGTGTGATGAGCGTCAACGTCACCGTCGGGACGCGACTGCCGGCGTACGCGACCTCGCTGGGCCGGGTGCTGCTGGCCGATCTCCCCGCTGGGGAACGGCAGTTGGGCACGCGCGGCGAGCATGGCGGGCACGGCGGGCGCGGTGAGCTACGCCCGCTGACCCCTCGTACGATCACGGACCCCGCGGCCCTGGCAACCGTGCTGGAGGAGGTCCGGGTGCGTGGATACGCGCTGGTCGACGAGGAGTTGGAGGAGGGGCTGCGGTCGGTGGCGGTACCGGTGCGGGACCGTACGGGACGGGTGGTCGCCGCGGTGAACGTGGCGATGCACGCGGCACGGCGGTCGGTGGAGGAGTGCGTACGGGACGTGCTGCCGGAGCTTGTGGAGACGGCCGGGCGGGTGGAGGAGGACCTGGCGGTGGCGGGGCGGTTCGCTCGGGTGGGGCTGTCCTGAGGGGGTTGGGGGGCTGAGGGCTTGGGGGCAACCGGTCACGGCGCCCGCTGGACGGGGGCGGGCTGGACAGGGGCGGACTGGACAGGGGCAGGCTGGACAGGGGTGGTGCGGAATCTGGCCCGGTACTCGCTCGGGGTCGTGGCGAGGCGGCGGTGGAAGGCTCGGATGAGGGTGTCGACGGTGCCGAAGCCGCAGACGGAGGCGATCCGTTCGAGCGTGTCGTCGGTGGTCGCCAGCAGGTTGCCGGCCCGTTCGACGCGGGCCGACTCGACGTAGGCGTGCGGCGTCGTGCCGAGCTCGGTCTTGAAGATGCGAGTGAGCTGACGGTCGCTGACGTGCGCGTACGCGGCCAGCTCCGGGACGGTCAGACGGCTGCCGATGTTGTTCAGGATGTGGTGCCGCAGGTCCTCGATGCGCCGGGTCGTGGACACCGTCTCCAGGGGCACGCTGAACTGGGACTGCCCGCCGGGCCGTTTGAGGTACATCACGAGCTGACGGGCGACGCGCAGCGCGACCTGCTCACCGAAGTCCTCCGCGACCAGGGCCAGGGACAGGTCCAGGCAGGCGCTGATCCCCGCGCCGGTCCAGACCTCGCCCTCCTCGCGGATGAAGATCGGGTCCGGGTCGACCCGCACCGCCGGGTGGTCGGCGGCGAGTTGCGGCGCGGTCGACCAGTGCGTGGTGGCGCGCTTGCCGTCGAGGAGGCCGGCGGCGGCGAGGATGTGCGCGCCGACGCACACCGAGGTCACGCGTCGAGTACGGGTGGCCAGCGCCTTCACCCAGGCCACCGTGCCGGGCTCGACGATGGGGTGGACACGACGCTCACCGTCGCCCTCGACCTCGACCGAGCCGGGCACCAGCAGTGTGTCGATGGCCCGTTCGCCGACCTCGCGGAACGTGGCGTCGGGCAGGATCCGTACCCCGGCCGCCGTGGTCACCGGCTCCAGGGTCTCGGCGGCCAGCACGACCTCGTAGCCGACCCGCCCCGTCGTCTCGCGCGGGACGAGGGAGAACACCTCCGGCGGGCCGGTGACGTCGAGCAGGTCGACACCCTCGAACAGCACGATCACGATCAGCCGGTTGACGACGGCCATCCGGTGCCCCCTGTTCCCTCTGTTTCCCCCACGGACATGGGTGTCGGTTTCTGCAAATAGCGCGTCATTGCCGACCCCCCGGTTCGAGCCATAGCGTCGCATACGAGCTCAACAGACTGTTGAACAACTCGCTGAAGTCCCTCACGGCCCTCAGCCCCCGACCCTTGGAGAATCCCCGTGGCAAGCAAGACGTTGCGCGAACTCGGCGGTGCCGACACCACCCCCGCGGCCCTCGCGTCCTCGACGCTCGTCCTCGTCGACTACCAGAACACCTACACCCGCGGTGCGATGGAACTCGACGGCTGGCAGCCCGCCCTGGAGGCGGCGTCGGATCTGCTGACCCGGGCCCGCGAGGCCGGCGCCAAGGTCATCCACGTCCAGCACGACGGCGGCGAGGGCTCGCCCTACGACATCAGCGCCGAGATCGGCCGCATCCACCCCGACGTGGCGCCGGTCGACGGCGAGCCCGTGGTCGTCAAGCAGGCCCCGGACGCCTTCCACGGGACCGACCTCGGCAGGCTCGTGGACGAGGCCGGGAACGAGAGCGTGATCGTCGCCGGGTTCATGACGCACATGTGCATCGCGTACACGACGGCGTCCGCGGCCCTGCGCGGCAACCGGCCCACCGTCCCGGCGGACGCCTGCGCCACCCGGTCGATCGTGGACGTCACCGCCGACGAACTGCACCGCAGCGCCCTGGCGGCCATCGCCGACGCGTACGGCGTCGTGGTCGCCTCCGTGAAGGAGCTGGCCTGACATGGCGGAACCTGACCTGACGGGGCAGGAGCCGGAACAGGAACAGCAGCCGGGGCAGGAGCAGCGTCGCAGCTCCCGGCGCGGGTTCCTGAAGGTCGGCCGGGCGGCCGTCGTCGGCGGTGCGGCCGTGTTCGGCGGTGCCGCGGTGTTCGGCGCGACCCGGCTGGGCGGCTCCCCGGCGCAGGCGGCGGACGAGGCGGGCGCGGACAGGTCGGCCACGGCGGGCAGGTCGGCCACCTCGGCCACGGCGGACACGTCGGGCACGACGACGCTGCGCAAGCTCAACGGCCTTCCCGACCGGCCGGCTTCGCTCGCCTCCGCCACCCTGATCATGGTCGACTACCAGAACACCTACACCCAGGGCGTGATGGAACTGACCGGCTGGCGCCAGGCCCTGGACGCCGCGGCGGAACTGCTCGGCGCGGCCCGCGCGGCGGGCGGGAAGGTCATCCACGTCGTCAACGACGGCGGAAAGGGCACCCCGTACGACATCCGCCGCCCGATCGGCCGGATCCACGACCGGGTCAGGCCCGTGAAGGGTGAGCGGACCGTGGTGAAGAAGGCCCCCAACGCCTTCGTGAACACCGAGCTCGGCAGGCTGGTCGACCAGGCGGGCAACGAGAACCTGGTCATCGCCGGGTTCATGACCCACATGTGCGTGACGTTCACCGCCGAGGGCGCGTTCCTGCGCGGGAACCGGCCCACCGTGGTCGCGGACGCCTGCGCCACCCGGCCGCTGCCGTCGGTCGCCGGCGGGCTGTCCGCCACGCAGATCCACGAGAGCGCGCTGGCGACGATCGCCGACCTGTACGGCGTAGTGGTCCGCTCGCACAGTGCGCTGAGGTAACGCCCCTAGTAGCAGCCGCAGTTCCGACAGCAGTCCCTGTGGTTTCCGCGGTACCGACAGGAGTTCCTGGTTTCCGCGATTCCGCGGTTCTCCCTCTCCGGCCTCCCTCCAGCCCCACGCTGCCGGAGAGGGCCCCCTCCGCTCCCTCGCATTGCTCCCCGCGTCCCGGCCCTTCGCGGCTCCCGGCGGGTCAGTTCCCCCCACACCTGACCGCTTCCCAGGCGGGAACACCTGACGACCAACTCGTTACGGAGAGCAATCCATGGCAACACGCCGGACATTCATAGGCGGCGCGGGCGGAATAGGCGCCGCGACGCTCCTGGGCCACACGGTCGCGGCCCGGACCACCGCGGTGTCGGACCTCGACGCCGCCCCCGCCGCGGAGGCGGTGAGCACCCAGAGCGCCGCCCGGGACTCCATCCGCGCGGTGAACGCGGCGATGCGCACCAACTACGCGGCGCTCAAGGCCGACCTGGTCAAGAACCTCGGGCCCGTCATCGTCGTACAGAACGACGCGAAGGGCGGCACCTTCACTCTCGTCCACGAGGGCAAGCGGTACGTCGAGCATCCGGTGGCCGAGGAGTTCGAGCTGGCGAAGTCCATCGCCCATGTGCCGCTGGGGATCTACTCCACCATCGCCGAGTACCTCTCCGACAAGGTCCCCAACGTCTCCAACGCCGACCGGATCGACGCCCACGACCTCGACATGGTGGCGATGATCGGCCCCGGCACGGACGCCTGGACGACGCCGTTGCAGGCGTTCGCGGACACGCTGGCCACCGCGAAGGGCAACCTCGCCGCGGCGAAGCTGCCGCAGGCCCTGCACAACTCCTGCGCGAAGATCCTCGACGAGGCGCTCACCTTCATCGCCGACGCCATCCGCGCCCGCGCCTTCGACATCGCCTCGTTCCAGGTCTTCGCCGGGCGCGTCTATCCGGCGATCCGGGTGAACATGCAGTACGCCGCCGAGGCGCAGATCTCCGGTGTGCAGCGGCTGTGCCGCAAGTGGCGGACGCAGATCGGCGAGGCCGCGTGGGCCGACCTGTACACGGTGGTGCTGTCGATCTGGACGACGTCCGTGCTGAACCAGGCGGAGATCATCATCAAGCCGATGATGAACCAGAAGAAGGTCGACACCCACCTGATCGACATCCCCACGGCCCAGCTGCCGTCGGACCCGATCGGGGTGGCGCTGGACAACCTGGCCCGGATCGTCCAGGACAACATCGCCGCGGAGCTGGTCTTCGTCTCCGACCTCAAGGTCGCCGACGCCCTGAAGGGCAAGGAGGACCTGCTGTCCGACGAGATCCTGAAGCAGCTCGGTACGCCGGTTCCGGGTACGGCCACAGGTGTCGCGTTCCGTACGGCGGGCAGGGCGAAGTGTCCGGTCAACCACAGCCTGTCGACCACAGCCTGAGCATCTGACCGGAACACGCCTTGAAGGCGCGGCGGCCCTCTCCTGGACGGAGGAGGGGGCCGCCGTCACGTCCACGGGGGAAACACGTGACCACCAGGCTGTGGCTCATCGTCGGCCTGATTCTTCTCGCCATCGATCTCCGCGCGGCGATCACCGGACTGCCGCCACTCATGGGCGACGTGCAACAGGCACTCGCCCTCTCCGGCACCCAGGTCAGCGTGCTGGCGACGCTGCCGGTGCTGTGCCTGGGCGCCTTCGCCTGGCTCGCACCCCACCTGGCCCACCGCCACGGAACCCACACCGCCGTATGCACCGCCGCCTGGGTCCTGGCCCTCGGCGCCGCCGTACGGGCGATCCCGTCACCGACGGCACTCTTCGCCGGAACGGTGCTCTCCGGGGCCGGCATCGCCATCGGCAACGTACTGCTGCCCGCGGTGATCAAGGCCCACTTCGCCGACCGGATGGGCCTGTTCACGGGCCTGACGATGACGTTGATGGCGGCGTCCGGCGCACTGGCCGCCGGAGCGGCGGTGCCGCTGTCCGAGGCGGCGGGATGGATGTCGGCGTTGGCGGTGTGGTCGATACCGGCGGTGCTGACGGCGGCGGTATGGGGCCTGCTGGCCACGCCGGGAGCGGAGGGAAAACACCGCAGGACACCAAGCTCGACACCAAGACCGACATCGAGACCGACGCCAAGACCGACATCGAGACCGACGCCAAGACCGACATCGGGGCCGACGCCAAGACCGACATCGAGGCCGACGCCAAGGCCGGCACGGCAACCGAAGGCGAGGCCCTCGGACGAATCGCTGCTTCGCTGCGCGCTCGCCTGGTGGGTGTCGGCGTTCCTCGGCCTGGTGTCGCTGATGTTCTACGTACTCGTGGCATGGCTGCCGCAGATCATGCAGGCGAACGGCTACACCGCCGCCGAGTCCGGCCTGATGACGTCGGTGATGCTGACCATCGGCATCCCCCTGGGCTTCGTCGTCCCGGTCACCGCGGCCCGAATGCGCAGCCAGCGGTCCCTCGTGGCAGCGGTGACGGCGGCAAAGCTGATCTCCCTGGCCGGCCTGCTCCTGTCCCCCACCCTGGGCTGGCTCTGGATCTGCCTGCTGGGCGCGGCGACCGGCAGCGCCTTCCCGCTGGCCATGACCCTGCTCGGCCTGCGCACGAACGAGCCTCGCACCGCCGCCGCCCTCTCCGGCATGGCCCAGACGCTCGGCTACCTGCTGGCCGGCGCAGGCCCCCTGGCGACGGGCCTGCTCCACGCCGCCACCAACAGCTGGCACGCACCCCTGGCGGCCCTGCTCGCCCTGCTGATCCCGGAAGCCGTCACGGGCCTGCTCGCCGCCCGCCCGGGCCACGTACGCACGGGGACGGGGACAGGGACAGGGGGCGGGGACAGAGGCAGGGGCAGGGCCTGGGCGCCACCAAGGCCCCCCGCCGATACACAGTCGATACACAACCGCAAAGGAGTCGAGCAAGTGCTGACGGACAGCTGAGTCAGCCCGGTCATGTACGCCCCCAAGCATCGGCAGAACCCCCGCGAGGCACCTCGCGGGCTGTCCGATGGAGTAGCGCATGGCAAGAGTTTCCCGTCGCCGGGTGCGTCTGAACGGCAACATCGACTCGCGGGACATCGACGTGCGGCAGGGCGCGGTGAAAATGCTGCTGCTCGGCTCGGATTCGCGATCGGGATCGGGATCGGGATCGGGATCGGGATCCAACCGTGAACACGGCGTGGACGATTCCCTCGACGCCCGGAGCGAAGGGGACGAGCGGTCGTGAGGCAGTCCCAGCAGTCCCCGACGCTCGTGATGCCGCGCCCGATCTTCGACGAGCCCGCCCACGCCCCCGCCCCCGCCCCGCGCTCCTATCTGCACGGGCTCGACGGCGTCCGGGCACTGGCCGTCGTCCTCGTCGTCCTCTATCACGTCAACCCCGCCTGGCTGACCGGCGGTTTCCTCGGCGTCGACGTGTTCTTCGTGCTCAGCGGCTATCTGATCACCGACCTGCTGTGTGCCGAACGGCACCGCACCGGCCGCGTCGACCTCGCGCAGTTCTGGATACGGCGGGCCCGGCGGCTGCTTCCCGCGCTGGTCGTCCTCCTGGTCACCGTGACCGCGGTGGCCGTGCTCTGGCGCCCGGGGCGGATCGACCCGTCGGGGCACGACGTCCTGTCGGCGCTCACCTTCACCAACAACTGGTGGCAGATCAGCACCGACGCCTCCTACTTCGCCTCCTTCGGCCCCCCGCCCCTCTTCCAGCACCTGTGGACCCTCGGCGTGGAGGAGCAGTTCTACATCGTCTGGCCCCTGGTGGTGCTGGGCCTGCTGCGGACGACGGGCACCCGGGCGCGGGTGGTCGTCGTCCTGGCGGCGGCGGCCGCGTCCCTCACCGCGATGGCGCTGCTCCACCAGCCCGGTGAGGACGCCTCCCGCGTCTACTTCGGCAGCGACACGCACGCCTTCGGCCTTCTGCTCGGCGCCGCGCTCGCGCTCGCGATTCCCTCGGCGCGCGCCTGGAGGAGCCGTTCGGCCCGCTTCTTGTGCGGGGCGGGCGGTGTACTCGGACTGGCGGCCCTCGGGGTGCTGGCCGGAGGGATCCACTCCGACTCCGCCCGTCTGTACCCGTGGGGCTTCGCCGCCGCCGCGTGTGCCGCCGGAGCCGTGGTCCTGGCCGCCGCGCAGACTGGCTCCCTCTTCGCGACGGCGCTCAGCGCCTCCTGGCCGCGCTGGGTCGGACGCCGGTCCTACGGGATCTATCTCTGGCACATGCCGCTGATCTCCCTGGCCATGCCGGACGGGCACCGGGCGGGCCACGCGCCGCTCAGGGGGCTGGCCGCCGCGGTCCTGTCGGTGATCGTGGCGGCGGTCTCGTACCGCTGGGTGGAAGAGCCCATGCGCCGCCAGGGCGGCCGGCGCCGAGCCGGAAGCCGGTCTTCGTGGCGCCCGCGCGCGATGGCGGCGGCCTTCGCCGCGCTGACCCTCGCCGTCGCCGCCTGGGGCATCCCGAAGGCCGGTGTCGGCAACGGCAATCGCAACAGCGCCGCCGACGACATAGCCGCGGGCGAGCGCGCCCTCCAGAACACCGCCGTGCCGCGATCGGGCGGAACCGCGCACCGCGGCGGAACGGCGCATAACGGCGGAACGGCGCACCACAGGCGTGCCGACTCGATCACGGCCGTCGGTGACTCCGTCATGGTCGCCGCGGCGCCGGCGCTCAAGGCACGCTTCCCGGGCATCGCCATCGACGCCAAGGTCAGCCGCCAACTGGCCGCCGCTCCCGCCGAGGTGCGGTCGCTCGCCCAGGAGAAGCGCCTGAACCCGGTCCTGCTCGTCGGCCTCGGCACGAACGGCGTCGGCGGCAGGCCGGAACTCGAACAGGTCATCCGGGAGGCCGGTGCCCACCGCACCGTAGTCCTGGTCACCGTGCACGGCACCGTCGACTGGAAGGACCGGGTGAACTCCGCCATCCGTCAGGCCGCCGAAGCCCACCCGAATGTCGTGCCGGCGGACTGGGACCGGGCCGTCCAGGGCAAGGACGACCTCCTGGCGAGCGACGGCATCCACCCCGGCCCCGCGGGCGCGCGGCTGTATGCGAAGACAGTGGCCAAGGCGCTGACCAAGGCACTGGAAAGAAAGTGAAAGGTCACTACTTGTTCAACCGGATTTAACCAACCTTCGAGAAAGCCTCCGCACGAGTCGGAATTCGTCGCATCACTTTCCTGAATGGCGCAACCAAGCACATAGATCGCCCATCTACGGAAGCGAATCGACAAACGACACCATGTGTTCTTAATTCGCTGGAGGCCTGCCGAAAATGGATGGCTCGGCTCTGCTCACGGCCGTTTCCACGGGCCGGGACAGAGTGAAATCGACGGCCCCGGCGGAGCCGAGAACCCGTGCCGCCCTGCTCGCGGCGCTCCTCACCGTCACCGCCCTGTGCACCGCCGACACCGTCGCCCGCAGCTATCCCTTCGGCCCGCACACCCGGAACTTCAACGATCTGGGCAACCAGTACGTGCCGTTCCACGCCCACCTGTGGGACCTGCTGCACGGAAGGGCCGACGGCGGTCTCCTGGTCAACTGGCAGTCCGGGTTCGGCGCGAGCTTCCTGCCCGACCTCGGTACGTACCTCAGCAGCCCGTTCGCCCTGCTCGTGGCGGTGTTCCCGCGGGACGAGATCGACCTCGCGGTGTATGTGGTCACCCTGCTGAAGACGGCGTCCGCGGGCGCCGCCATGGCCTGGCTGCTGCTCGTGCTGCGTCCCGGCCGCTGGTGGGCGGCCGGGCTGCTGGGCTCGTCGTACGCCCTGTGCGGCTGGACCGTGGCGGACGCCGCGTACAACCCGATGTGGCTGGACGGCCTGGTCGCCCTGCCACTGCTGTGCCTGGTCGGCGAATGGGCGCTGAGCGGGCGGCGGCGCGTGCTCGGCGTGCTGGTCGTGGCGCTCGCCTGGATCGCCAACTTCTACACGGCGTACATGGCCACCCTGGCCGCCGGTCTGGTGCTGCTGCTCCGGCTGTGGCTCTCCGGTCTGCCGCGCCGGCAGCGGCTCGCGGCGGCGGGCCGGGCCGGCCTGACGGTCGCCCTCGGTATGGGCCTGGCCGCGCCGCTGGTGACGGTGGTGTACTTCGGCACCGAGCACGCCTACCCCGGCCGGGTCAGGCAGTTCGTGCCGGCGGCGCCGGAGGACCTGCTGGCCCGCCTACTGCCCACGACGTACAGCTTCGGTTCCCCGGCCGTCTACGTGGGCACGACGGCGCTGCTGCTCGCCCTCGCCCTGCCCTTCCACCGGTCGGTGCCCCGGCGGGTGCGCTGGGGCTGGACGCTGGTGGCCGCCGGGGTCGCGCTGTCGATGCAGTGGGGTCCGACGCATCTGCTGTGGCACGCCTTCGCCACCCCGCAGGGCAGTCCCTACCGCCAGGCCTTCGTGCTGTGCGCGCTGCTCGTGATCGCCGCATGGCACGCCCTGTCGTACGGACCGCCCGACCGGCGCGCGCTGGGTGCGGCGGGGGCGCTGCTCGCCCTGATCGTCGCCGTCGCCGGCCGCAGCGAGCTGGTGCGCTTCTTCACCTGGCCGGTGCTGCTGTCGGCGGCGGTGGGCGCGCTGGCCGGGCTGGTCCTGCTCCGGCGCGCGGGCGGCGGGCGCCGCTCGATGCCGGCCGTGTTCGCCGTCGTACTGCTCTTCGGCGCGCAGTTCGGCGAGACGACCGCCACCGCCGC
>JABFVM010000555.1 GCA_013362785.1 Streptomyces sp.
CCCCGACGCCGTTGTCAGTGCCCCCGATTACTGTGAGTGAGCATTGATCGACTGCACCCAGGGGGAAAGATGGCGCACACCGACCACCAGACGATGCGACGCGCCCTGCGCCGCGAAATCGCCGGCACGATCGGCCTGCTGACCGACGAGCACGACTTCCGTGCCATGCGCGGCTACCGCAGCTTCACCTTCGACGACCACAAGATCTATCTGGAACAGGTCGAAGCCCTCCTCAGGACCCGGGCCTCCCAAGGCAGCCATACGACGATCGCCCTCTTCGATCCCCAGGAATACGCCGAGTTCTGCACGGAAGCCGGCCTCGACCCCGACATCCCGTCCAGCCGCACGCGCTTCACCGCCGAACTCGCGGCCACCGGACCCACTGTCCCCTACGACGGCCAGCCCTTGGCAGACCTCGTCCCGAACCTCGTCGACGAGGCCGTCCGCCAAGCCACCTGGGAGTACGCGTCCACCCTTCTGGCCCGACTCGGCACCTGCGCCACCTGCGGCGAGGACCTCGGCCGCGCGGCCTTCATCCGCGCCTCGCATCTCCTGGTCCGCATCCTGGACACGGCCCATCCGGGCTGCCGACACCTCGTCTGCAGCGTCATGGGGACCCCGGAAACACTCGTCTCCGCCCTGCACGCCGACGAGCACACCCAGGGCGCCACGCACCTCGACGAGGCAGAAGCGCTGGAGTTCACCACGGTTCTCGCCCTCGGCCTGGCCACCCGGAGCCCCGGCGGACTCGTCATGCGCACCAGCGCCCCCGGCACATCAGACCGCATCTACGGATGGCGCCTGCGCGGAGACGGACTGGAACCCCTCACCGCAGGCGAGGTCTTCGACGCCTACTGCACCGACATCGAGTCAGGAGATCTCATCTCCCCGGAATCGGGCGTCGACTACTGCGCACCACCTGACCTCGGCGACGAGGAGGCGACTCCGGGCCACGACCACTGAACGCCAATGGGCGCCCCACCCGCAGGTGGAGCGCCCCACGCGACAGGCCTGCAAGCCCGCCCGCTCTGGCTACCTACTCGCCGGAGAGCACCGCCTGAGCCGCGCTTCGCGCCTCCTCGGCGCTGTCCGCCGCCCGCGCCGCCGCAGCGGCACGCTCACACTGAGCCAGCGTGTACTTCGCCAGCGTCGCCCGGACATAAGGAATCGATGCCGACCCCATGGAGAGGGAGGTGACACCCAGACCGGTCAGCACACACGCCAGCAGCGGGTCGGACGCCGCCTCACCACAGACACCGCAGCTCTTGCCCTCGGCCTTCGCCGCCTCGGCGGACAGCGCCACCAGGTCGAGCAGCGCGGGCTGCCACGGATCCTGCAGACGGGACACCGCACCCACCTGACGGTCCGCGGCGAAGGTGTACTGCGCGAGGTCGTTCGTCCCCAGCGACAGGAACTCGACCTCCTGCAGGATCGAACGCGCCCGCAGCGCGGCCGACGGAATCTCCACCATCGCGCCGAACTTCGCCTGCAGCCCGGCCGCACGGCACGCGTCCGCGAACGCCTTCGCATCGGCACGGTCCGCCACCATCGGCGCCATGACCTCAAGGTATACGGGCAGCCCCTCCGCGGCCTTCGCGAGTGCCGTCAGCTGGGTACGCAGCACCTCGGGGTGGTCCAGCAGAGTCCGCAGACCACGCACACCCAGGGCCGGGTTCGGCTCATCGGCCGGCGTCAGGAAGTCCAGCGGCTTGTCGGCACCCGCGTCCAGGACACGTACGACGACGCGGCCCTCGGGAAAGGCCTCAAGCACCTGCCGATAGGCCTCGACCTGCTTCTCCTCCGACGGCGCCTTCTTGCTGTCGTCGAGGAAGAGGAACTCGGTACGGAACAGACCGACACCCTCGGCGCCCGCCTCGACAGCAGCCGGAACGTCGGACGGCCCGCCGACGTTGGCCAGCAGCGGCACCTTGTGACCGTCCGCGGTGGCACCCGGGCCGGTCGACGCCGCGAGCGCCGCCTTGCGCTCGGCGGCAGCGGCCTCCAGCTCCGCCTTCTTCTCCTCGCTCGGATTAACGAAGATGTCACCGGTACTGCCGTCAACAGCGATGACCGTGCCCTCGGCCAACTCACCGGCTCCCGGCAGCGCCACCACGGCCGGAACGCCGAGGGCCCTCGCCAGAATCGCGCTGTGGCTGGTCGGCCCGCCCTCCTCGGTGACAAAGCCGAGAACCAGGGTCGGGTCCAGCAGCGCAGTGTCGGCCGGCGCGAGGTCGCGAGCGACAAGCACATAGGGCTCGTCGCTGTCCGGGACACCCGGCATCGGGACTCCGAGCAAACGAGCGACGATACGATTCCGCACGTCATCGAGGTCGGCCACCCGGCCGGCAAGGTACTCCCCGGCGCCGGCCAGCAGCTCGCGGTACGCGGCGAAGGCGTCGTACACGGCACGCTCAGCCGTGCTGCCGACGGCGATACGCCGGTCCACATCCGCCATCAGCTCGGGGTCCTGGGCCATCATGGCCTGCGCCTCAAGCACCGCCTGGGCTTCGCCCCCCGCCAGATTGCCGCGCGCCATCAGGTCGGCCGCCACAGCCTCCACGGCCTTGCGGGCGCGCCCCTGTTCACGCTCCGCATCCTCGGCCGGAATCTGCTTGGCAGGCGGTTCGAGGACCGCCGTTCCCATGTGCCGAACCTCGCCGATCGCCACACCGTGGCTCACGCCGACGCCTCGCAGCGTTGTCTCCATCTCACCCGTCTCCGATAGTGCGGCGGGTCCCGCCGCCGCGGTG
>JABFVM010000260.1 GCA_013362785.1 Streptomyces sp.
GCCCTCGGCGTACTTGTTCGTCAGGACCGAACCCTGCGCCTCCATCACCGCGACCGGAGCGAAGTTCTCCGACGCGATCATCTCCAGGGTCGACTGCTGACGCTCCAGCTCGGCAGCGACCGCCGCGGCCACCTCGGGGTCGAGCTCGTGCAGGTGCTGGTCGAACAGGGTCATCGGCGCTCTCCTCGGGTGTGGGCGCAGTGGGCGGCGTGGACGGTGTTGACTTCAAGGACCCGGCGCGAGGCGGGGGCGTACAGGCCGCTGACGGAGTCGGGGCGTGGAGTTCATGACACGACGGCCGCGGCGGCGGGGACGAGGGTGCGGCGGAGCCGGTTGAAGAACTTCGGCTGGTTGAGGGAGAGCACGGCGACGGGGGTGCCCTCGCGCCGGTAGACGGCCGTGAAGGTGCGGCTGTCGATGTCGCCCTCCACGACCTCGGGCACGGCACCGGGGGCGACGTACCCGGCTACCTGGATGCGGGACTGGTACTGGTCGGACCAGAAGTACGGCGCGGTGAGCGGGGCGGCGGCCGGCATGCCGGTCAGCAGGGTGCGGGCGGCGGTCTTCGCCTGCTCGGTGGCGTTGCTCCAGTGCTCGATGCGGGCGTGCCGTCCGGTGAACGGGTTGGGGCAGCGGGCGACGTCACCGACGGCGACCACACCCGGGACGCCGGTCGAGCAGCCGGAGTCGCACACCACGCCGTCGTCCAACTCAACACCGGAACCGGCCAGCCAGTCGGTGTTGGGCCGGACACCCACGCCGGCCACGACGATGTCGGCGGGCAGCACCCGTCCGTCCGCCAGGCGTACGCCCGTGACCCGGCCCTCGCCGATCAGCTCCGCCACGCCGGTTCCGCACAGCAGCTGAACCCCGTGATCGCCGTGAAGCGAGGAGACCACCCGCCCCATCTCACGCCCGAGCTGGCGCTCCAGGGGTACGGGAAGCGCCTCGACGACGGTGACGTGGAGTCCGAGGCGGTGCGCGGTGGACGCCACCTCGGCGCCGATGAACCCGGCGCCGATGACGACGACCCGGGGCAGCCCGTCGAGCAGTTCGGTGCGCAGGGCCTGGGCGTCGTCCAGGGTGCGCAGGGTGTGGACGCCCGCCAGTCCGTCGGTGCCGGGGAGGGTGCGGGGGCTGGCGCCGGTCGCTACGACGACTCCGTCGGTGCGCACATGCCGTCCGCCGGTCAGGGTGACGGTGCGGGCGACGGGGTCGAGCCGCACGGCGCGCTCGCCGAGCAGCCACTGCGCGTCCAGGACCTCGTACTCGTCGGCGTCACCGAGCGCGAGCCCCTCGGCGTCGATGTCGCCCTTGAGGAAGTCCTTGGACAGCGGGGGCCGGTCGTAGGGAGTGTGGCGCTCCTCCCCCACGACGACGATCTCGCCGTCATAGCCCTCTGCGCGCAGCGCGCGGACCGTGCTCAGTCCTGCCAGCGACGCTCCGACGACGGTGATGCTCCTCATGCCGGCTCCAGACGAAGGGTTGTCTCACATAACACAACGACAGTCGCTATACGCAACATGCTTCCGGCGCGGTACGGGCACTGTCAAGGGAGGCGGCACAGATCAATTTCTGATAGTGCTCCATGTTGCGCACTTCGCAACGAGCGCCCACGGGAGAGCGGCTCAGCGCGCGGGCCGCAGCTCCAGCTTGTTCCGCAGCCAGGTGTGGAACGCGCCGATGTGGTGCTCGCTTGGCACCAGGACGCCGCCCTTGGCGTACGCCTTCGAACTCATCGCGGGCTGGGTGCGTTCGCAGGCGTCGAAGTCCTGCTGGTTGACCCGGTGGAAGAGTTCCACGGACCGGCTGACGTCCTTGCCGCTCTCGACGACGTGCGGGAGATAGAGCCAGTCGCACTCGACGATCGTGCGGTCCACGGACACCGGGTACATCCGGTGGAAGATCACATGGTCGGGCACGAGGTTGATGAAGACCTGCGGCCGGACGGTGATCGCGTAGTACCGGCGGTCCTGGCCTTCGGCCACGCCCGGGATCCGGTCCAGTCCCTCGGAGCCGTCGACCGTGAACCCCTGGACCTCCTCGCCGAACTCGGCACCGTGACCGACGTAGTACTGGGCCGCATAGCCGTCCGCGAACTCCGGGAGCACTTCGGTGAGTTCGGGGTGGATGGTGGCGCAGTGGTAGCACTCCATGAAGTTCTCGATGATGAGCTTCCAGTTGGCCTTCACGTCGTAGGTGATACGGCGACCCACCTGGAGGTGGTCGATGTCGTAGCGCTCGATGGACTCGACGTCGCCGAGCCGCTCGATGATCGCGCCCAGCACCTCGGCCTCGAAGGAGGGCGGTTCGTCGGCGAGGCACACCCACACATAGCCGAGCCATTCCCGCACATGGACGTTGATCAGTCCGTACTCCTTGCGGTCGATGTCCGGCATCGACGTCAGGTTGGGCGCGGCGACCAGCTTGCCGTCCAGGCCGTAGGTCCAGGCGTGGTACGGGCACTGGAAGGCCCGCTTGACCTCGCCGGACTCCTCAAGGCACAGCTTGGCGCCGCGGTGCCGGCAGATGTTGAGGAACGCCTTGACCGAGCCGTCCCGCGAGCGGGAGACGAGCACGCTCTCGCGGCCCACCTGGTAGGTGCGGAAGGCGCCCGGCCCGGCCAGGTCGGCGGCGCGGGCCACGCAGAACCACATGGCCTCGAAGACCCGCTCCTGCTCCTGGGCGAAGACCTCGGGGTCGGTGTAGTACTCGCCGGACAGCGTGGGGATCAGGCTGGGCGGCAGGTTCGTGATGGTCATCGTGTCACCTTCGGAAAATGTCGGACGTGGTGTTCGGTCGGCGCTCGTCGTCGGTTCGGCGCCGGATACGGGGCGTTCCATCCGCGCCGTCACATGAGCACCACCGAGCGCAGGACGTCGCCGTGGTGCATCTTGGTGAAGGCGGTCTCCACGTCGTCCGGGCCGATCGTCTCGCTGACGAAGTCGCCCAGGTCGAAGCGGCCCTGGAGGTAGAGGTCGATCAGGGCGGGGAAGTCCCGGGCGGGCAGGCAGTCGCCGTACCAGGAGGACTTCAGGGCGCCGCCGCGGCCGAAGACGTCCAGCAGGGGCAGGTCGAGGGTGAGTTCCGGGGTGGGGACGCCGACGAGGACGGCGGTGCCGGCCAGGTCGCGGGCATAGAAGGCCTGTTTGAAGGTCTCGGGGCGGCCGACCGCGTCCACGACGACGTCGGCGCCGAAGCCGCCGGTGAGTTCACGGATCGCCTCGACGGCGTCGGTCCGGGAGGAGTCGACGGTGTCGGTGGCGCCGAACTGCTCGGCCCACTTCTGTTTCCGCTCGTCGACGTCCACGGCGATGATGCGGGACGCTCCGGCCACCTTGGCGCCGGCGATCGCGGCCATGCCCACGCCGCCGCAGCCGATCACCGCGATCGAGTCGCCGCGGCCGACGCCGCCGGTGTGGACGGCGGCACCGAACCCGGCCATCACACCGCAGCCGAGGAGCCCGGCCGCGGCGGGCGAGGCGGTCGGGTCGACCTTGGTGCACTGGCCGGCGGCGACCAGGGTCTTCTCGGCGAAGGCGCCGATGCCGAGGGCCGGGGTCAGCGGGGTGCCGTCGGCCAGGGTCATCGGCTGTGTGGCGTTGCGGGTGGCGAAGCAGTGCCAGGGCCTGCCCCTGCCGCAGGCCCTGCAAGTGCCGCAGACCGCACGCCAGTTGAGGACGACGAAGTCGCCGGGGGCGACATCGGTGACGCCCTCGCCGACCGACTCGACGACACCGGCGGCCTCATGGCCGAGCAGGAACGGGAACTCGTCGCTGATCCCGCCCTCCCGGTAGTGCAGGTCGGTGTGGCAGACGCCGCAGGCCTGCACCCGCACCAGCGCCTCACCGGGGCCGGGGTCCGGCACCAGGATGGTCTCCACCGAGACCGGCGCGCCCTTCCGGCGGGCGACGACGCCGCGTACCTCGTGTGTCACGGTCGATCTCCTCGTCGAGGGGACGGCCGAATGCGATCTTCGGGATCTTCGGCCTGACTCGCCACTGGAGTTGCATATAATGCAACTCTCTTCGCTATGAGCAACGATCGACCAAACTGTCTCTTCGTGGACACCGACTGTCAAGGGGTCGGCCGAGCGAAGTTGAACGGGATCCGCACCGTGGTCTTCCGCCGACCGGGCGGTGCGTGCAACCATGCGGGCGGCCGAAATCCGGCCCCTCTGGACCCTTTGGCGCCCGTGCGTATAGTTGCGCTATGAGCAACTACACCGCAGAGAGCGAAACAACTGGTCCCGCGGTGAACGGAGTACAGTCCGTCGACCGTGCCGTCAGCGTCCTGGAGATCCTGGCCCATCGAGGCGAGGCGGGCGTCAGCGAGGTGGCCGCCGAGATCGACGTCCACAAGTCGACCGCGTTCCGTCTGCTCGGGGCACTGGAGGCGCGCGGCCTGGTCGAGCAGACGGCCGAGCGGGGCAAGTACCGGCTGGGCTTCGGCATCGTACGGCTGGCCGGCGCGGTCACGGGCCGCCTCGACATCACCCAGCAGGGCCGGCCGGTGTGCGAGCGGCTCAGCGAGGAGATCGGCGAGACGGTCAACATCGCGGTCCTGCAAGAGCACTACGCGGTCAACCTCTATCAGGTACGGGGCCCGGGCGCGGTCGGCACCCACAACTGGGTCGGCCAGCTGACCCCGGTATACGCCACGTCGAGCGGCAAGATCCTGCTGGCCCATCTGCCGGAGGAGGAGCGCACCGCCGTCCTCGCGACGTCCGGGGTGCAGCAGCTGACGCCGCACACCCTGACCGCCAGGACGAAGCTGGAGAAGAACCTCGCCGAGGCGCGGGAGCGCGGGTACGCGATGACGCTGGAGGAGATGGAGATCGGACTGCACGCCGTCGCGGCCCCGATCCGGTCCCGCGACGGCGAGGTCATCGCCGCGCTCAGCGCCTCCGGCCCCGCGTACCGCTTCACCGAGGAGCGCATCCACGAGCTCGCCCCCGCGCTGATCGGCGGCGCGGAGGAGATCAGCCGCCGGATGGGCCATCTGGTCTGAGGCTCCCGTCCGGGCTGAGGATCCCGTCCGGACTCAGGCTCCCAGCCGGGCTGAGGCGCCACCGACGGGAGCTCCAGCGGGGCGCTCAGTGCGGCGGCGATCCTGCCGACGCCGCCGTCTCGACGCCCCAGCGGGCCGTCACCCGTACCGCGTCGGCCGTCGAGGCGACGTCGTGCACGCGCAGACACCAGGCGCCGTACGCCGCGGCGAGCACGGACACCGCGGTCGTCGCGGTATCACGCTGCCGTGCCGGGCGCGGCTGTCCCGTCGCCGGGTCGGCCAGCAACCGGCCCAGGAACGCCTTGCGTGACGCGCCGACGAGGACGGGGTGCCCCAGGGCCACGACGTCCCGGAGCCGGCCCAGCAACTCCCAGTTGTGGTCGGGCGACTTGGCGAAGCCCAGCCCGGGGTCGACGACCAGCCGGCCGGGCGGGATCCCCGCCTCCAGCGCGGCCTCGATTCTCAGCCGCAGTTCGTCGAGCACATCGGTGACGACGTCGGCGTAGACGGCGTTCGCCTGCATCCCGGCGGAGTGGCCCCGCCAGTGCATCAGGACGTACGGCACGTCCGCGCGGGCCATCAGCGGCAGCATCGCGGGGTCGGCGAGGCCCCCCGAGACGTCGTTGACCAGCCGCGCGCCCGCGTCCAGCGCACGGGCGGCGACCTCGGCCCGCATGGTGTCGACGCTCACCACCGCGCCCGCCGCGGCGAGTTCCCGGACGACGGGCAGGACGCGTCGCAGCTCCTCCTCGACCGTCGGGCGTGCCGCGCCGGGCCGGGTCGACTCGCCGCCCACGTCCACGATGTCCGCGCCCTGTTCGAGCAGCGCGAGCCCGTGTGCGACGGCCGCGTCCGCGGCGAACGCCAGCCCGCCGTCGGAGAACGAGTCCGGGGTGACGTTCACGATGCCCATGACCAGCGCCCGGCCGGGCCGTGGCAGACCGTACGGGTGGCGGACCGGTGTTCCCGGGTGGGGTGGGGTGGTGGTGTGGGCCGTGGTGGTCACAGGCGTCCGGCTTTCGGTGCGTGCGGTGGAACTCGCGGCTCGGAGCCCGCTCAGATGTACTCCGTCGCCGCGTCTAGCAACCAGTCCGCCAGATAGCCGGCGAACGTCGAGCGGACCAGGACCCAGAATCCGGCTTTGGGTTCGTCCCGGGCGACCAGGACGACCTGGGTGCGGCCCAGGGTCGTCTGGGCGCAGCGGCCGGGGCCGAAGACCCGCGGGTGCAGGTCCAGCGAGCAGCCGTGGGCCAGCACGTCGTGGGCGCGGGGGCCGGTGACCAGGAGCGTGGTGCGCTGTGCGGAGACGTCGATGACGGAGACGGGCTCGTCTCCCGCGGCCTCCCTGACCCGGCTCTCCAGGTCCCGCTCACTGCCCGGCGGCCCCACCAGCAGCCACTCGTCCGGGCCGAGCCACAGCGCGGTCAGCTCCCCGGCGCGGACGACGGTGTTCGGCTGGAGGGGAAGCTGGAGGTCCAGTGCGAGCCCGACGGCCTCCGCCGCCGGTCCCTTGGCGTCGAGGCGTACGTCGATCTGGGCCAGGAAGGGCAGTTCGGCCAGCCGGATGGCGCCCCCGGAGGTGCGGGTCGCGGCGGCCAGGCGGTCGGCGACATGCGACAAGGGGCTGCGGAGCGGGGTGACACGGGGAGTGTCAAGGGTGGCGTCAAGGCGGGTGTCAGCCATCGCGGCGGGCTCCCTCGGGGTCGTAGAGGACGGGGCTTGCGACGGTGACCGGGACCAGCCGGTCGCCCACGGGTGCGTACAGCCGCTCGCCGATGCGGTCCCGGCCGCCCTTGATCAGGGCGAGTGCGAAGGTCCGGCCCAGGGCCGCGCTGCGGTAGCTGGAGGTGACATGGCCGAGCATGGGGACCGGCGGGGTCGGCAGCACACCGTCGGCGATCAAGTGGGTGCCCTCCGGCAGGAAGGTGACCGGGTCCTCGGGGAGGAGGCCGACCAGGTGCTTGCGGTCGGGGCGGGCGGTGTCCGCGCGGGCATGGGACCGCTTGCCGATGAAGTCCGGCTTCTTCTTCGACACCACCCAGCTCATGCCGAGGTCCTGGGGGGTGACGGTGCCGTCGGTGTCCTGGCCGATGATCGGGTAGCCCTTCTCGGCGCGCAGGACGTGCATGGTCTCGGTGCCGTACGGGGTGATGCCGTACGGGGCGCCGGCCGCGTACACGGCCTCCCACAGGGCGAGGCCCTGCCACGGTGACACGTTGATCTCGTAGGCGAGTTCACCGGAGAAGCTGATCCGGCAGACCCTGGCCGCGATACCGGCGACGGTCGTCTCGCGCCAGGCCATGAACGGGAAGTCGTCGTTGGCGACGGCCAGTCGGGGTGCGAGCGAGGCGAGTACCTCGCGGGACTTCGGGCCGACCAGGGCGACCGTGGCCCACTGCTCGGTCACGGAGGTGCAGTGCACCTTCAGCTCGGGCCACTCGGTCTGCAGCCACTCCTCCATCCAGTCGAGTACGGCGGCGGCGTTGCCCGTCGTCGTGGTGGTCAGGAAGCGGTCCTGGGCGACGCGGATGACGGTGCCGTCGTCGAAGACCATGCCGTCCGGGCGGCACATGACGCCGTAGCGGATCATGCCGACCTTCAGGGTGCTCATCATGTTGGTGTAGAGCCGGTCGAGGAAGACGCCCGCGTCCGGGCCCTGTACGTCGATCTTGCCGAGGGTGGAGGCGTCCATGAAGCCGACGCTCTCGCGGGTGGCCCGGCACTCGCGCAGCACGGCGGCTTCCATGTCCTCGCCGTCCTGCGGGTAGTACCAGGGGCGCTTCCACTGGCCGACGTTCTCGAACAGGGCGCCGTGCGCGACATGCCACCCATGGATGGCCGTCGTACGGACCGGGTCGCTCAGCGCGCCCCGGTCGCGGCCGGCGAGGGCGGCGAAGGAGACCGGCGTGTACGGCGGGCGGAACGTGGTCGTGCCGAGCGCGGAGATGTCCACGCCGAGCAGTTCGGCGACCACGCCACTGGCCAGGACGCCGGACGTCTTGCCCTGGTCGTTGGCCGTGCCGGCCGTGGTGTAGCGCTTGGTGTGCTCGACCGAGCGCAGTCCGGCGCCGGTCGCGCGGGCCAGGTCGTCGACGGTGACGTCGCGTTGGAGGTCGACGAAGCGGGGGGCGTCGTCGGTGCCGCCGCCCGGGACGACGTACACGTGCATCGGGGGCGTCTGGCGTGGCTGTGCGGCCACCCGCGGGAGACGGGGCGTCTTCGGCGGGTAGCCCTCGGCCGCCACGGCTCGGGCACCGGCGGCCGCGCCCTGTGCCAGGACGGTGGCCGGGTCGAGGACGCCGCTCGCGCTGCCCGCGACCTCCACGGCCTGACGGCAGGTGTCGGGGACGAAGGAGCCGAGTTCCTCGTCGTGGCGGAGCCTGCCGCCGGACTGGCTGAACAGGTGCGCCACCGGGTTCCAGCCGCCGGAGACCAGCAGCAGGTCGGCGGCGAACTGCCGCTGCCCCGCTGACTCCCCGTACGGGGCGACGGTGACGGCGGTGAGGCGGGCCTCGCCCTCCGTGCCGGTGACGGCGTGTCCGGCCAGCACCTCGATGCCGGCCCTCCTCGCGTGCTCGGCCCACTCCCCCGGTTCGGGGCGGGTGTCGACGATCGCCGTGATGTCCACGCCGGCCGCGGCGAGGTCCAGCGCCGCCGCGTACGCGCTGTCGTTGGTCGTGAAGACGACCGCGTGGCGGCCCGGGAGGGCGCCGTGACGGTTGACGTGGGTGCGGGCCGAGGAGGCCAGCATCACGCCGGGGCGGTCGTTGTCCGCGAAGGCGAGTGAGCGTTCGTGGGCGCCGGTGGCCAGGACGACTCGGCGGGCGCGGATACGCCAGACGCGTTCTCGGGAGGTGTTGTCGGGGGCGTCGGTGCCGAGGTGGTTGGTGCGGCGCTCCACGGCGAGGAGGTGGTTGTCGTCGTAGTAGCCGAAGACGGTGGTCCGGGGCAGCACGCGTACCTCGGGGGCGGTGGCCAGGCGGGCGGTGACCTCCTGTACCCAGTCGAGGTGTTCGCCTGTGCCGAGGAGGCTGCCGCCCGGTTCCGGCTGGTCGTCGGCGAGGATGACTCGGGCGCCGGTCCCTGCTGCCGCTGCCGCTGCCGCGAGGCCGGCCGGGCCCGCGCCGACGATCAGCAGGTCGCAGTGGGCGTGTACGGCGTCGTAGCGGGCGGGGTCGGGGGCGGTGGCGAGGCGGCCCTGGCCGGGGAGGCTGGTCGCGACGAGGCCGTTGTGGAGCTCGACGGTTGTCGCGGGGAGCATGGGCTCCGGGAAGGGTTCCTCGATCTGGACCACCGCGTTGGGTTCTTCGACGCCTGCCGAGAAGATGCCTCGGGGGCGGCCCAGTTTGATGCTGGTGCCGGCCTGGATGACGCCGTTGGCGAGGAGGGCGGAGGCGAGGGTGTCGCCTCGGTGGCCCTGGTATTCGGTGCCGTCGAAAGTGAAGGTGAGGGGGGTGTCTCGGTCGATTCGGCCGCGGGTGGGGTGGCGGAACGGCAGATTTGCGCCCCCGCCGCCCCTACCCGTCCCATCCTGAAGGGGCTCCGCCCCTTCGACCCCGCCAGGGGGCTCTGCCTCCTGGACCCCCGTCGGCCCCGAAAGGGCCTCGTCCTCAAACGCAGGACGGGCTGATTCTGCCGGGCTGGGCTGAGAAAGGACCGGGCGCGGCTCCGGCGTCTGCGGGCGTTCCTCTCCCGACCGGTACACCGTCAGGATCTCGTTCGTCGATGTGTCCCGTACCGCGTTGAACCAGCGGCGGCAGCCTGCCGTGTGGGTCCAGCGTTCGGCGAAGGGGCCCCTGGGGTTGTCGCGGAAGAAGAGGTAGCGGGCCCACTCCTTGTCGGTGAGGGATGCCGGGTCCTCCGGGTACGGAACGTGGGCCTGGCCGCCGTAGTGGAACTCGGCCTCGTCGCGGGGCCCGCACCAGGGGCAGGGGATGAGCAGCATGGTTCGGCTCCCAGAGCTTCCAGTGGTCCTAGTGGGCCACCGCGGCCGCGCCGTGCTCGTCGACGAGCGCGCCGGTGGTGAAACGGTCGAGCGAGAAGGGGGCGTTGAGGGCGTGCGGGGTGTCGTGGGCGATGGTGTGGGCGTAGACCCAGCCGACGCCCGGGGTGGCCTTGAAACCGCCCGTTCCCCAGCCGCAGTTGAGGTAGAGGTTGTCGACGGGGCTGAGCCCGATGATCGGTGAGGCGTCGGGGCTGACGTCGACGATGCCGCCCCAGGTGCGCAGGACGTGGGCGCGGGCGAAGACCGGGAAGAGCTCCAGGGCCGCCGACATCTGCTCCTCGATGATGTGGAAGGCGCCGCGCTGCGTGTAGGAGTTGTACGCGTCGATGCCCGCGCCCATCACCAGCTCGCCCTTGTGGGCCTGGCTGACGTACACGTGGACGGCGTTGGACATCACGACCGTGGGGTGGACCGGTTCCAGGAGTTCCGAGACCAGGGCCTGCAACGGGTGGCTCTGGACGGGGAGTTCGATGCCCGCCATCGCGGCGAGGACCGAGGTGTGGCCCGCGGAGCAGAGTGCCACCTTGCCCGCCGCGATGGGGCCCAGGTTCGTCTGGACGCCCACTACCCGGCCGCCGACCACGTCCAGGCCCGTGACCTCGCAGTTCTGGATGATGTCGATGCCGGCGGCGTCCGCCGAGCGGGCCAGGCCCCAGGCCACGTAGTCGTGCTTGGCGATGCCCGCGCGGGGCTGGTAGGTGGCGCCCAGGACCGGGTAGCGCACGTCCGGGGAGATGTTGACGATCGGGCAGACTTCCTTGACGCCGTCCGCGTCGAGCCACTCCGCGTCCACGCCGTTGAGCCGGTTCGCCTCGACGCGGCGCACGCTGTCGCGGACGTCCTGGAGGCTGTGCGCGAGGTTCAGCACGCCGCGCTGGGAGAAGAGGATCGGGTAGTCCAGGTCCTCCGCCAGGCCCTCCCACAGCTTGAGCGCGTGCTCGTAGATGCCGGCGCTCTCGTCCCACAGGTAGTTGGAGCGGATGATCGTGGTGTTGCGGGCCATGTTGCCGCCCGCGAGCCAGCCCTTCTCCAGCACGGCGACGTTGGTGATGCCGTGGTTCTTCGCCAGGTAGTGGGCGGTGGCGAGGCCGTGTCCGCCGCCGCCGACGATGACGACGTCGTACGACCGCCTGGGCTCGGGGTTGCGCCACAGGAACTCGGGGTGGTCGGGGAGGTCGGCGCCGGGGGCGCGCGGGGTGCGGGGGCTCATCGGACGTCTCCGTTCGCGTTCCTCTCGGCGGCCTCCACGACGTTGGCCAGCAACATCGCCCGGGTCATGGGGCCCACCCCGCCGGGCATCGGCGCGATCCAGCCGGCGACCTGGGCGGCGTCCGGGTGGATGTCGCCGACCAGGCCCTGGTCGGTGCGGGTGATGCCGACGTCCAGGACGGCCGCGCCGGGGCGCAGCATGTCCTTGGTGACCAGGCCGGGCGAGCCCGCGGCGGCGATGACGATGTCCGCCTCGCGTACATGCCAGGCGAGGCCCTTGGTACCGGTGTGGCACAGGGTCACGGTGGCGTTCTCGGAGCGGCGGGTGAGGAGGAGGCCGATCGGGCGTCCCACCGTGATGCCCCGGCCGATCACACACACCCGGGCACCCGCGAGGGGCACCTCGTGGCGGCGGAGCAGTTCGACGATGCCGCGCGGCGTGCACGGCAGCGGGGCCTCGACACCCAGGGTGAGCCGGCCCAGGTTGACGGGGTGCAGTCCGTCGGCGTCCTTGGCCGGGTCCATGCGCTCCAGTACGGCGTTGGCGTCCAGGGGGCGCGGCAGCGGGAGCTGGACGATGTA
>JABFVM010000231.1 GCA_013362785.1 Streptomyces sp.
TTCGGGAACCAGGTGGCCGGGCTGTGCCGAGCGCAGCCGGTCGAGCACGTGCCGGCCGGCCGCGGCATCGGGCCCGCCGTCCGTCCCGGAACCCGGCTCGCCGGCCGTCCGGACGTCCACCCCGCCCACGCCCCCACCGCCGTCCAGCACCGCGAAGGCGACCAACCGGCCCTCGTGGCCCAACACTTCGGCCTGCCGTACCTCGGGCAGGGCCAGCAGCCCGGCGCGGACCTCACCCGGCTCGACCCGGTAGCCCCGGATCTTGACCTGGTCGTCCATGCGTCCGTGCAGGCGGATGGTGCCGTCGGCCGACCGGACCGCCACGTCGCCGGTCCGGTACATGGGCCCGGCCCCGGCGTCGGCGGCCAGGAGGCGGTAGGCGCGCGCCGTCTCCGTGGGGCGGCGCAGGTAGCCGGCGGTCACCTGCGGGCCGCCGATCCAGAGCATCCCGGCTTCGCCGTCCGGCAGTGGCCGCAGGTCCTCGTCCAGCACCAGGACCCTGACGTCCGGCAGCGGCCGGCCCACCGGCGGCGCCTCGGGGACGCCCGTGTCCAGCACATGGGTCACGGCGCCGATCGTGGTCTCGGTCGGGCCGTAGTGGTTGATCGTCAGCGTGCCCGGCGGGCGCGCCGCGGCCAGCGCCCCGAGCAGTGTGGCGGTGATCGGCTCGCCGCCGAGCACCAGCACGTCGGCATCGCGCAGCGCGGTACCGAACGGGGTGTCGAGCAGCCGTGCCGCGTGCGAGGGCGTGAGCTTGACGACCTCGATCCCGTGCCGGCGGATCAGCTCGGCCAGCAGGCGGCCGTCGAGGCACTCGGCGTCATCGGCGATGACCGTGGACCCGCCGGTGGCGATCGGGGCGAGTACGACGGTGCCGGAGAAGTCGGTGTCGGCGGTGCTGGCCAGCAGGTGCCGGGTGCCGACCAGGCGCGGGTACGTGCCGTGCATGGCCGCGATGTACGAGGTCAGATTTCCGTGGGTGACCACGACGCCCTTGGGAGTACCCGTGGTTCCCGAGGTGAACAGGACCGCGGCCGGATCCGCCCCGGTGACTGGTAGCGGCGCGGTCGCCGGCCCGCTCAGGCCGGTGATGTCGATGGTCACCAGGTCGTCGACGGCGACGCGAGCACCGTCGTCGACGAGGACCACGCGGGCTCGGACCTCCCGGGCGATGTACTTCAGCCGGGGCGGCGGGACGTCGGCGGAGACCGGCGTGTAGGCGGCACCGGCGCGCAGCACGCCCAGCCAGCCGGCCACCATGCCGGGGCCACGGCCGGCCACGACCGGTACCACGTCGCCGGGTCCGATCCCGGCCGCCCGCAGCCGCGTGGCCACGCCCCAGGCCCAGGCGTCGAGTTCGGCGCGGGTGAGCTCGGTGTCGCGGTGGATCAGCACCGTGCCGTCCGGGGCGCCGGGCAGCGCGCCGAGCGCCACCGGCAGGGCCGGGCCGGTCTCGGGAAGCCCGAGCCCGGCGGTCGGGTCGGTGACCAGGTCGGTCAGCGCACGGCCGAGGTCTGTGGCGATCCGAGCGCCGGTGGCGGCGTCGAACAGCGCGGTCACGTAGTCCAGAGCGAGGTCCAGCCCGGCCTCGGTGGTTCGGGCGTCGACGACGAGTTCGCACTTGGCCCGCGCGAACCCGGTGGGCAGCCAGCGGGCTCCGATGTCGGCGCCGAGGTCCATCGGCGGCAGGACGCCGTCGGACAGCGAGATCTCGACCGGGGTCAGCGGCGGCCGGCTCAGGTCGCGCTCCGGTTGGAGCCGGGCCACCACGTCGTCGAACGGCACGTCGGCGTGCCGGTACGCGGTCAGCGCCGAGGTCCGCACACGGGCCAGGACGTCGGTCCAGGTCTGAGCGCCCCTCAGGTCCGCCCTGAGGACCAGGGTGTTGACCAGCATCCCGATCGCCTCGGTGCGGTCCGCGTCCTCCCGGCCGGCCCACGGCGAGGTGAGGAGGAAGTCGCGTTGTCCGGAGCGGCGGCCCAGGGCGACCGCCACCGCCGCCGTCAGCACCATGAACACGCTCACGTCGTGTTCGGCGGCGAAATCCGCGATCCGGGCCGCCACCGCGGCGTCCAGCGGCACCGGACAGGAGGCGGCGGCGGTGTCGGCGGTCTGCGGCCGCAGCCGGTCGTGCGGCAGCAGTACGTCGGTCGGCGCGCCGCGCAGCGACGCGACCAGGGCGTCGGTGCGCTCCTGGGTCGTCGCCTGCGGCGCCGGCAGCCGGGTCGGGGGCAGCGCCGTGTCCGGCGCGCCGGATCGACGGGCCCGGTACGTCGCGGCGATCTCCCCGAGCAACAGGCGAAGCGACACCCCGTCCACGGCGATGTGGTGCGCGCACAGCACCAGGAGCGTCCGGGTCCCGTGGGTGATCACCTCGGCCCGCACCGGCGCCTGGTTCCGGAGGTCGAACGGGGCGCCGCACAGGGCGTCGACGTGAGCGGCGAGCGCCGCGTCGTCCAGGCCGGCGGCATCGAGGCGGCCGACCTCGGGCGGGGGCCCGAGCCGGCCTTGGACGCCGCGGCCGTCGGCGGCCAGACGGAAGCGGGCGCGCAGCATGGGATGCCGTTCCAGCACGCGCCGCACCACCGAGCACACCGTCTCCGGGTCTACCGGTCCGGTCAGTTCCAGCACTCCGGGAATCAGGTACGCGGTCTGATAGGAGGGAACCTGGTTGAGGATCCAGAGCCGCCGCTGGGCGCTGTCGGCCGGGAACGTGTCGTCGGCTCCGTCGGAGTGTCCGGCG
>JABFVM010000147.1 GCA_013362785.1 Streptomyces sp.
GCCGTGCGCGCCGCCCCAGGAGGGCGAGGTCGCGCGAACCGATGCGCCAGCGCGGGCCGGTGAGCAGGCGGACCAGGGAGGCGTTGGCGCCGGGGTCCTGGAGGACCTCGCAGACGGCGACCAGGTCGGCGATCTCGGGCAGGTGGAGCAGCCCGGACAGGCCGACCACCTCGACGGGGACGTCCCGGGCGACGAGCGCGCCCTGGATCTCGGCGAAGTCCGTCGCCGTACGGCACAGGACGGCGATCTCGCCCGGTGCCTTGCCGGTGTTCACGAGATGGGCGATGGAGTCGGCGATCCAGTCCATCTCCTCGGCGTGGGTGGGCAGCAGCGCGCAGCGGACCGTGCCGTCGCGCTCGGCTCCCGGGGCCGGGCGGAGGGCCTCCACGCCCGCGTGCATGGCGCGCAGGGGCTCCGCGAGGCCGTTGGCGAGGTCGAGGAGACGGCCGCCGCTGCGGCGGTTCTCACTGAGCGCCTGGCGGGCGGAAGGGCGGCCGTCGGCGTGGGCGAAGTGCTCGGGGAAGTCGTCGAGGTTGGCGACGGAGGCGCCGCGCCAGCCGTAGATGGCCTGGCAGGGGTCGCCCACGGCGGTCACGGGGTGGCCGGTGCCGCCGCCGAACAGGCCCGCCAGCAGGACGCGTTGGGCGACGGAGGTGTCCTGGTACTCGTCCAGGAGGACCACCCGGAACTCATTGCGCAGGATGCCGCCCACTTCGGGGATCCCGGCGAGCCGCGCCGAGAGCGCGATCTGGTCGCCGAAGTCCAGGAGGTCGCGTTCGCGCTTGGCGGCCCGGTAGCGGACCACCAGCTCGGCGAGTTCGCGGCGGGCCGCGGCCGTCTCGGGCACCTTGCGCAGATCGGCGTTGCTGAGCTTGGTGCCCTGCAGCGTGAGCAGCAGTTCGGCGTCGTACGCGCGCAGGGCCTCGGGGCGTACGAGGTGCTCGGCGAGTTCGGCGTCGAGGGCGAGGAGGTCGCTGACCAGATCGGCGAAGGAGCGGGTGAGGGCCGGGTACGGTCCCGGGGCCTCGCGCAGCACGCGCGCGGCGAGCTGGTAGCGGGTGGCGTCGGCGAGCAGGCGGGAGGTCGGTTCGAGGCCGATGCGCAGGCCGTGGTCGGTCAGCAGACGGCCGGCGAAGGCGTGGTACGTCGAGATCACCGGCTCGCCCGGCGGGTTGTCCGGGTCGATGACGTCGGGGTCGGTGACACCGGCCTTGACGAGCGCCTTGCGGACGCGCTCGGCGAGTTCACCGGCGGCCTTGTTGGTGAAGGTCAGACCGAGGACCTGTTCGGGCGCGACCTGGCCGGTGCCGACCAGCCACACCACGCGTGCCGCCATCACCGTCGTCTTGCCCGATCCGGCTCCGGCCACGATCACCTGCGGGGCGGGCGGCGCGATGATGCAGGCCGTCTGCTCCGGAGTGAACGGGATGCCGAGGAGCTCCTTGAGCTGCTCGGGATCGGTGATACGGGCGGACACCTCAGAGAGGCTAGCGGCGGGCACTGACACTGGATGCCGGATCGACCGCCGGGCCGGGAGAAGCGCAGGTCAGCACGGGTGGTGCGATCGATCACTCCGGTCACTCGGCCATCCGTCGGCCGATCGACTCGCCCCCGTATGAGGGGATTTACTCGACCACGTGCCGTCCCTCGGGTCGCGCGCTGCACGACGCCCGGAAAGCGCAGTGTGTGCAGTGTTGTCCTGTGCTGGGCGCGAACCGCTCGTCGAGGACCTTGCCCGCCGCCGTGGCCAGCAGTTCGCCGACCCACTCCCCCTCCGGGCCCTCCAGCGGCTCCTGTCCCTGCACCTTGGGCAGCGTCTCGCCGCCGTCCCGCTTGGCGGCGCCCTGGCGCAACTGGACGAGTTCGGCGCCGCCCAGCTCCGGGTGCACTCCGTCGAAGGCCTCGTCGACGGCGCCCTCGCGGACGGCGAGCTGATAGACGGCGAGCTGCGGGTGCCGGGCCACCTCGGCCGCGCTGGGTGCCTGCTTGCCGGTCTTGAAGTCGACGACGTAGGCGCGGCCTTCGCCGTCGGCCTCGACACGGTCCATCTGGCCGCGGATGCGCACCTCGAAGTCGCCGGCCGCCAGGGTCACGTCGAAGTCGTGCTCGCTCGCCACCGGCGTACGCCCCGCGCGGTCCATCACATGCCACTTGAGGAAGCGTTCGAGCGCCACGCGCGCGTTGTCCTTCTCCTGGGCCGACTTCCACGGCGCGTCGAAGGCCAGCGCGTTCCACACCGAGTCGAGGCGCTCCATGAGGACCACGAGATCGGCCGGGGTGTGCCCGGAGGCCACCTCGTCGGCGAGGACGTGCACCACGTTGCCGAAGCCCTGGGCGGCGGTGGCGGGCGCGTCGGCCTTCACCTCTCGGCCCAGGAACCACTGCAGGGAGCAGGTGTTGGCGAGCTGATCAAGAGCGCTTCCGGAGAGCACGACGGGCTGGTCGCGGTTGCGCAGCGGCACCTTGGACTCGGTCGGCTCGAACATGCCCCACCAGCGGTAGGGGTGTGCGGACGGGACCAGCGGGCGGCCGTCCTCGTCGGCGAGCGCGGCGAGCCGGGCCAGCCGGCGGGCGGCGGCCTGCTTGAGGGTGTCCGACGCGCGCGGGTCGACCGTCGTCGCCCTCAGTTCGGCGACGAGCGCGGCGACGGCCAGCGGGCGGCGCGGTCGGCCCGTCACGTCCCTCGGCTCGACGCCGAGCTCGGTCAGGAAACGGGAGGGCTGGTCGCCGTCGTCCGCCGGGGCCTTCACCGCGGTGACGACGAGGCGTTCACGCGCGCGTGTGGCGGCGACGTAGAACAGGCGGCGCTCCTCCGCCAGCAGCGCTCCGGGGGTGAGCGGTTCGGCGAGTCCGTCCCGGCCGATGCGGTCGGCCTCCAGGAGGGAGCCGCGGCGGCGCAGGTCCGGCCACAGGCCCTCCTGGACACCGGCGACGACGACCAGGCGCCACTCAAGGCCCTTGGAGCGGTGCGCGGTCATCAGGCGCACGGCGTCGGGGCGTACCGCACGCCGCGTGAGGGTGTCGGCGGCGATGTCCTCGGCGTCGATCTCCTCCAGGAAGTTCAGGGCGCCCCGGCCGCCGGTGCGCTCCTCCGCGCGGGCCGCCGTGGCGAACAGCGCGCACACGGCGTCCAGGTCACGGTCGGCGTTGCGTCCGGCCGCGCCGCCCCGGCGGGCGGTCCGCTCCAGGCGCGTGGGCCAGGGCGTGCCCTCCCACAGGTCCCACAGCGCTTCCTCGGCCGTACCGCCGCCCGCGAGGCGCTCACGGGCCTTGCGGAGCAGCGCGCCGAGGCGCTGGGCGCCACGCGCGTACGTGGGGTCGTGCACCGCCAGTCGTTCCGGCGCGGCCAGCGCCCGCGCGAGCAGCTCGTCCGAGGGCGGCGGCAGGGCGTTGCCCCCGGCGCGCTCCTCGTCGCGCAGCGCACGTCCGAGGCGGCGCAGGTCGGCGGCGTCCATGCCGGCGAGGGGGGAGGCAAGCAGGGTGAGGGCGGTTTCGGTGTCGAGCCAACAGAGGTCGGACGCCGTCACCTCGGTGCCCTGTGCGGCGGATCCGCCGGGGTCTCCCTCTTGGGTGGCAGCCTGCGCCGCGGGTCCGTCGGCGTTGGCCTCACTGTCCGCCCCGTCCGCGGCCCCATCGCCCTCGGAAGCCACAGCCGCATCAGCCGTGCCATCACCATCCTGGCCCCCGTAGCCATCGCCCCGCGCCCCCGCCTCCGCCGTCGCCACCGCCCGCAACGCCGTGAGCAGCGGCGCCACGGCAGGCTCGTGCCGCAGCGGCAGGTCGTCGCCGTCGATGTCCAGAGGCACCCCGGCGGCCGTGAGCGCGCGGCGCACGGTCGGGATCGTGCGTGACCCCGCGCGCACCAGCACGGCCATCTCGCCCCAGGGCACGCCGTCCTCCAGGTGGGCCCGGCGCAGGATGTCGGCGATGTTGTCCAGCTCGGTGCCGGGCGTCGGATACGTGAAGACCTCGACGCGGCCGCCCTCGCGGACCGGGGCGAGCTCCCGGTGGGCGCGTACCTTCTCCGCCGGGAGCCGGGTGAGCGGCATGCGCTGGGTCAGCAGCCGGGTCGCGGCCAGCAGGGCGGCACCGGAGCGGCGGGAGGTGCGCAGGACCTCGACGGGCGCGGGGCGGCCGTCCGCGCGCGGGAAGGCCTGGGGGAACTCCAGGATGCCGTTCACGTCGGCGCCCCGGAACGCGTAGATCGACTGGTCGGGGTCGCCGAAGGCGACCAGGCCGCGGCCGCCGCCGGCCAGGGCGTGCAGGAGCCGTACCTGGGCCGGGTCGGTGTCCTGGTACTCGTCGACGTACACGGCGTCGTACTGCGCGGCGAGTCGCTGGGCGGTCTCGGGGCGGTGGGCGAGGAGCACCGCGCGGTGGACCAGTTCGGCGTAGTCGAGCACGCCCTGCATGTCGAGCACGTCGAGGTACTCGGCGAGGAAGGCGGCTGCGGCGCGCCAGTCGGGGCGGCCGATGCGGCGCGCGAAAGCGTCCAGGGCGCCTGGCCCGAGGCCCAGCTCACGGCTGCGGGCGAGGACCGCGCGGACCTCGTCGGCGAAGCCGCGGGTGGTCAGACAGGCGCGCAGCTCGTCCGGCCAGCGCACAGGGGCGAGACCGAGCCGCTCCAGGTCGGGCTGGCCCGCGAGCAGCTCCCGTACGGTCACGTCCTGCTCGGGGCCGGACAGCAGCCGCAGCGGCTCCACGAACAGGTCGCTGTCCTGGTGGGCGCGGACGAGGGCGTAGCAGAACGAGTGGAAGGTGGTCGCCTGTGGCGCGCGTGCCGCCCCTATCCGCAGCGCCATGCGGTCACGCAGTTCCACGGCGGCCTTGCGGCTGAAGGTCAGCACGAGGATGCGCTCGGGGTCGCCGCCACGGGCGATGCGCGCCGCCACGGACTCGACGAGTGTGGTGGTCTTTCCGGTGCCCGGACCTGCGAGAACGAGCAATGGGCCGGTCTTGTGGTCAACCACCGCGCGTTGTGCGGCGTCAAGACGAGGGGGAGCCACTTGCACGACAGGGGTACGCACCAGCCGGTAAGCGCCACGGGTCCCCTGTCGCACCTGAGGGTGCGACAGGCGCCTGGTGGAGGAAGAGGAGCTCACGTGGTTCGCCGGTCCTGGTGGGTGTGCTGGTGGGGCGCCCCTCGCGCGTGGAGGGCGGTGGCCGCGGGATGAGGGGGACACGCGCAGTTGACGCTACGCCGACGAATGGCGCGGAAGCAGGGCTTCCGATTCATCCCTCGGGGCACTCGTGCCACGTGCGTCCCTCGTCTCACGAACGTACGTCATGTCACGGACGTGCCCCATTTCCCCCGTACGGATCACAGGTCACACCGAGGGCGGTCCGATGGCGGAAGCTGTCAGGTGTGACCCTGTGCGCGTTCGCCGCCGTCCCACCGCGCCCGCTTCATGTCGAGGCGCGGCAGGTGGCCCTCGGCGGCTCTGCTCGCCTCCTTCAGGGGAGTGCTCTCCGCGCGGTACTGCTCCAGGGCTCTCAGCTCGTGGCCGGGCAGCAGGACTCCGTCCGCGCGGACCACGCGCCACCACGGGACGGCTCCCCCGTAGAGGGCCATCGCCCGGCCGACCTGGCGGGGCCCGCCCTCCTCCAGCCACTCCGCGACGTCCCCGTACGTCATGACGCGACCCGGCGGGATCAGTTCGGCGACCTCAAGGACCCGCTCGGCGTACTCGGGCAGCGCGTCCGCGTGCTCCTCGGGGGCGTCGTCGTACGCCGGGCGGGCGTCGTCCGGAAGGCTCTCCTCGCTCATCCGCCCCATCCTGCCCCACCCCACCGACAATGTGACGCGCTCGCCACTGTGCGTATGCCTCGCCCCGGGGCGACGGTTCGGGCAGACTGTGCGACCCCGCATTTGCACCCTGATGCCCCCGTGTGTCGGTGGGGCATGCCACCATCATGCGGGCGGTGACTGGTGATACGAGATCAAGAAGAGACGATGAAGCAGCAGGGTGCGCACCCGGAGGACACGCAGAGCACCACTGACGCTTCGTCGCGCCCGGGCACCGCCGACGCCGACATGAAGGCCACCGGCGACAGGGGCGACGGCGAGCAGGACGAGACCGGGAAGGACGAGCCCAGGAAGGGCGCCGACACGGGTGACACCGGCCGCAAGGCCGTCGAGGGGAAGGCGTACGACCTGGACGAGGCGCACGTCGACGAGGTCGAGGGCGACGAACCGCTCCTCCCCGCGCGCGTGCACCGTCCGTCCGACCTGATGCGGCTGCTGGTGGGTGTGCTGGGCATCGTCCTGCTGCTCGCCATCGCCGCGTTCGCGCACGGCACGACCTCGGGTCTCGAACAGGACATCAACAAGGGCACCGGTCAGGCGCCCGACGTCTTCAGCAAGATGGCCGGGCTGGTGTCCAGCATCGCGATCCTGCTGGTGCCCGTCGCCTTCGCGATCGAGCGGCTGATCAAGCGGGACGGGCTGCGCATCGCGGACGGCGTCCTCGCGGCCGTCCTGGCGCACGGGGTGACGCTCGCCACCGACCTGTGGGTCGCGCGGGCCGCCCCCGAGTCCATCCGGGACGCGCTGACCCAGCCCTCACCCGGTGACCTCGGCTCCCTGACCGACCCGGTGCACGGCTATCTCGCGCCGGTCATCGCGTACATGACGGCCGTGGGCATGTCCCGCAGACCCCGCTGGCGTGCGGTGCTGTGGGCGGTGCTGGTCCTGTACGCCTTCTCCATGCTGGTCACCGGCTACACCACGCCGTTCTCGATCATCCTGACGCTGCTGATCGGCTGGACCGTCGCCTACGGCACGCTGTACGCGGTCGGCTCGCCCAATGTCCGTCCCACCGGACGGACTCTCATGGCGGGCCTGCGGCACGTCGGCTTCCGCCCCGTGAGCGCCGCCCGCGAGGAGATCTCCGACACACAGGAGACCGGCGACCGGGGCCGGCGCTACTTCGTCACCCTGGAGGACGGTCCGCCGCTGGATGTCACGGTGGTCGACCGTGAGCAGCAGGCGCAGGGGTTCTTCTATCGCGCGTGGCGCAATCTCACCCTGCGCGGCTTCGCGACCCGCAGCAGTCTTCAGTCGCTGCGCCAGGCCCTGGAGCAGGAGGCGCTGCTCGCCTACGCGGCCATCGCGGCCGGTGCCAACGCGCCCAAGCTGATCGCCACCTCCGAGCTCGGCCCGGACGCCGTGATGCTGGTCTACGAGCACTCCGGCGGGCACACCCTGGACTCGCTCTCCGACAAGGAGATCACCGACGATCTGCTGCGCGGCGCCTGGCTCCAGGTCAAGGCGCTGCAGTCCCGGCGGATCGCCCACCGCAGGCTGGTCGGCGACGCGATTTTGGTGGATCGTTCCGGCAAGGTGATCATCTCCGACCTGCGCATCGGCGAGATCGCCGCCAACAATCTGCTGCTGCGGATGGACATCTCCCAGCTGCTGGTGACCCTCGGCCTCCGGGTCGGCGCCGAGCGCGCGGTGGCCTCGGCGGTGAGCGTGCTCGGCCCCGACGCCGTGGCCGACTGTCTGCCGATGCTCCAGCCCATCGCGCTGAGCCGCTCCACGCGCGCGACCCTGCGCAAACTCGCCCGGGAACGCGCCCAGCGCGAGCGCGAGGCGGTACTGGAGGCGTCCCGGCACGCCAAGCAGGCCCGCACCGAGGAGGCGCCGGACGACTCCGGGGTCGTACTCGAAAAGCCGGACAGGAAGCCGGACAAGAAGACCGTGCGGGCGCAGGCGCGGGCCGAGAAGCGGGCCATCGACGAAGCCATCGACGAAGCCCTGGAGGAGGCGCGCGAGGAGGACCTGCTCACGCAGATCCGCCATGAGGTGCTGCTGATCAGGCCGCAGGCGCCGGTCGAGCCGGCCCGCCTGGAGCGGGTGCGGCCGCGGACGTTGATCAGCTTCATCGCCGGTGCCATCGGTGCGTACTTCCTGCTGACGCAGCTCACGCACATCGAGTTCGGCCCGCTCATCTCCAACGCCCAGTGGGGCTGGGTGGCCGCGGCGGTGCTGTTCTCGGCGGCCAGCTACTTCGCGGCGGCGATGGCGCTGTTGGGGTTCGTGCCCGAGCGGGTGCCGTTCCGGCGGACCGTGGCGGCACAGGTCGCAGGGTCGTTCGTGAAGATCGTCGCGCCGGCCGCGGTCGGCGGGGTGGCCCTCAACACGCGCTTCCTGCAGCGTGCGGGAGTGCGGCCGGGGCTCGCGGTGGCGAGTGTCGGCGCGTCGCAGCTGTTCGGGCTCGGCTGCCACATCCTGATGCTGCTGGCCTTCGGCTATCTGACCGGTACCGAGAAGACACCGTCGCTGTCGCCGTCCCGGACCGTCATCGCGGGTCTGCTGACGGTGGCGGTGCTGGTGCTCGTGGTGACCTCGGTGCCGTTCCTGCGGAAATTCGTCGTCACGCGCGTGAGGTCGCTGTTCGCGGGTGTCGTGCCGCGCATGCTCGACGTGCTGCAGCGGCCGCAGAAGCTGGTCACCGGCATCGGCGGCATGCTGCTGCTGACCGCCTGCTTCGTGATGTGCCTGGACGCGTCGATCAGGGCCTTCAACAGCGCGGGGACCTCGATCAGCCTGACCAGCGTGGCCGTCGTCTTCCTTGCGGGCAACGCACTCGGCTCGGCGGCCCCGACCCCGGGCGGCGTGGGCGCCGTGGACGTGACCCTGACCGTCGGTCTGATCGCCGTCGGTCTGCCCAGCGAGGTCGCCGCGCCCTCGGTGCTGCTCTTCCGGATGCTGACGCTGTGGCTGCCGGTGCTGCCGGGCTGGCTGGCCTTCAACCACCTGACCCGCAAGGGCGCGCTGTAGCGCAGGCGTCGTACGTTGCCAGGGGCACCGAACAGGTGAGTCGGCGTGGTACCTCGTACAGCCCGTGCCCCGAGCGCCCCACCACGTACGACCGCAGGATGGGACCATGCCGAACCCTCCCCGGACGCGCGCAGCTGCCCTGACCGCCACCGCCCTGCTGCTGTCCTCCCTGCTGGCGGGCTGCAGCGACGACGACTCCGAGGAGAAGGACCTGACGGCTCAGGAGCTGAGCTGGGAGGACTGCCCGGCCCCCTCGCAGGCGCAGGGCGGGCAGGGCAGCCCGTCCCCGCTGCCGGACGGCGGCACCTGGCAGTGCGCCACGATGAAGGCGCCCCGGGACTGGGACGAACCCAAGGGCGACACGATCGACATCGAGCTGATCCGGGCGAAGGCCAGCGGGGACGAGAACCGGCGCATCGGCTCACTGATCTTCAACTTCGGCGGCCCCGGCGGCTCCGGCGTCACCACGCTGCCCTCCTTCGGCGACAAGTACGAGAAGTTGCGCACCCGCTACGACCTGGTGAGCTTCGACCCGCGCGGGGTGGGCCGCAGCGAACCGGTGCGGTGCGAGAACGACCAGCAGCTCGACGCCTACTTCCAGCAGGACTCGTCGCCGGACGACGCCGCCGAGCGGACGGAACTGCTGGACAGCACCAAGGAGTTCAACAAGGCGTGCGAGAAGAACTCCGACGGGATGCTGCCGTATGTGGCCACCACCGACGCGGCCCGCGACATGGACCTGATGCGCCAGGTCCTCGGCGACGACAAGCTGTACTACTTCGGCATCTCCTACGGCACCGAACTCGGCGGCGTCTACGCCCACTTGTTCCCGAAGCACGTGGGGCGTGCCGTCTTCGACGCGGTGGTCGACCCGACGCAGAACACGGAAGAGTCGACACTCGGGCAGGTCAAGGGCTTCCAGCTCGCACTCGGCAACTTCGCCGCGGACTGCGCCTCCAAGTCGGGGGGATGCCCGATCGGCGCCACCCCCGAGGACGTCAAGAACCGCATCGCCAAGCTGCTCAAGGACCTCGACAGCAAGCCGATCGAGGGCGTCTTCCCGCGTCAGCTGACCCAGAGCGCCGCGACCAGCGGCATCGCGCAGGCGCTGTACTCGCAGGACTTCTGGCCGTACCTCACCCAGGGCCTGGAGCAGGCGTACGGCGGTGACGGCTCGGTCCTGATGCTGCTGTCCGACTCGTTGAACGGGCGCAACAAGAACGGCGAGTACAGCAACATCACCGCCGCCAACATCTCGATCAACTGCGCCGACAGCAGGTCGCGGTACACCTCCGAGTACGTGGAGCAGCGGCTGCCCGAATTCCGGTCCGCCTCCAGCCTGTTCGGCGACTCCTTCGCCTGGTCCCTGCTCAACTGCACCGACTGGCCGGTGGCGGGTGCCGCCGACCATCCCGATGTCAGCGCGCCCGGCTCGGCCCCGATCCTCGTCGTGGGCAACACGGGCGACCCGGCCACACCGTACGAGGGCGCTCGGCGGATGGTGGAGGCGCTGGGCAGGGGGGTGGGCGTCGAGCTGACGTACCGGGGGCAGGGGCACGGGGCGTACAACAGCAAGGACCGGTGCGTGCAGGCCGCGGTGAACGGATATCTGCTGGACGGGAAGGTGCCGGCGGCAGGCACCGTGTGCGGCTGAGGCCCGGTCGGCACCCCGGCGCGGTCGACACCCCGGCCCGGTCGGCACCCCGGCGCGGATCCCGGCCCCCGGACGAGAGCCGAAACCCGCGCCGAAATCCCGCAAAGCAGCAGGTCAGGGAGTTATCCACAGGCCGTCACGGCATTTTCGTGATCTGCCTACTATGGCCTGACCGCCATCCGCGGCACAGAGCGGACGGCCTGCGAGGGGGGAAGTGCCATGCCGCGTTTCGTACGGTGGACGGCCCTGACGGCCGCCGCCGCGCTGCTGGTGACGGGCTGCAGCGGCGGCTCGTCCGACGGCGGCGAGGCCGATGGGGAGACGAGCACGCCGAATTCGTCGGCGGCGTCCGGCTCGGGGACACCGCTGCCGTCGTCGCTGACCTCGCAGAAACTCGACTGGGGGCGCTGCAAGGCCACCGGGGGCCTTCCCGCGCCGGGCGACGAGTGGCAGTGCGCGACGCTCAAGACGCCGCTGGACTGGAAGAAGCCGGACGGCGAGACGATCGGACTCGCGCTGATCCGCGCCAAGGCCAGTGGCGACGACCGCATCGGCTCGCTCCTGTTCAACTTCGGCGGACCCGGCGCCTCGGGGCGGTCGACCCTGCCGTGGTACGCCTCCGACGCGTCCGAACTGGGCGAGCGGTACGACCTGGTGAGCTGGGACCCGCGCGGAGTGGGGGCCAGCGAAGGCATCCGCTGCCGCAGCGACAAGGAGATCGAGGCCTCCGAGTCCGTGGACATCACGCCGGACACCCCGGCCGAGGAGAAGGCGTACTTCGGGGACGCCGCCACCTTCGGCAAGGGCTGCCAGAAGGCGGCGGGCACACTGATGGCGCATGTGTCGACCACCGACACCGCCCGCGACATGGACCTGATGCGCCAGGTCCTCGGCGACCAGAAGCTGCATTACTTCGGCATCTCCTACGGCACCGAACTCGGCGGCGTCTACGCCCACTTGTTCCCCAAAAACGTGGGACGCCTGATCCTGGACGCGGTCTCCGACCCCAGCGCCGACGCGGAAGGTCACGCCGAGAACCAGGCCAGGGGTTTCCAGCGCGCGCTGGACAACTACCTCAAGTCCACCGGCCAGGGCGCCGAGGACGGCACGCGGAAGATCGTGGACCTGTTGAAGCGGATCGACGCGAGCCCGCTGCCGACGTCCTCCGGGCGCAAGCTCACGGAGCCACTCGCGCTCACCGGCCTCGTCCGGCCGCTCTACAGCGAGGCGAGCTGGCCGACGCTGACCAGCGCCCTGGAGACGGCCCAGCAGGGTGACGGCTCGGAACTCCTGGCGC